>CAUQTR010000341.1:0-3292 GCA_963521045.1 uncultured Actinotalea sp. | reverse complement strand
GATCTACACTCAGTTATTGTCGTCGGCAGCGTCTGATGTTTATAAGAGCCTGGGCGTGCGGGGGGCGCTGCTCCTCGTCGTGGGTGTCGCGGCCCGCGGGCGGGCCGGCCAGGGCGACGGTGGTGGCGCGCTCCACGGCGTGGCACTCGTCGCGACGCTCCTGGCCCTCGTCCTGCTCGGGGTGGCCGTGACGATCGCGGTGACGCGGTCCGACGAGCCGGCCACCGTGCCGCTCGCCTTCATGGCGGGCGTCGTGCCCCTGTACGAGACCGTCCTCGGCCTCGTCTCGGCGTCGCGCCCCCGCTCGGTGCGGTGACGCCCGGCGTCGTGGCCGGGCGCGCCACCGTCGCGTCGCGAGCTCAGTGGCTCCCGACGACGTCGGGCACGGCGGTCACCTCGGGCCTGGCCCGGGCGGTCTCCGCGAGCGCGACGCCGGCGAGCACCACGGCGCCACCCGCGAGCTGGACCCACGTCATCGCCTCGGAGAGCACGAGCCACGCGGCGGCCGACGCGAGCACGGGCTCGAGCATGCCGACGATCCCGGTGCGCGCGGCGCCGAGGCGCACGACGCCGGCGAGGATGAGCACGTAGGGCACGACGGTGCCGAGCACGATGATGTAGGTGAGCAGCAGCCACAGGGGCACGCTGGACCCGTCGAGCGCCCCGGGCAGGTCCACACCCTCGGCGAGGATGCCCGCGTCGAACGTCCACAGCGGCTGGAGCACCACCCAGAAGACGGCGGCGAAGACCATCGACCACGCCTGCGTCGAGAGCGGGTCACGGCGTCGGACCAGGCGGTCGGCGAGCAGGTAGTAGACCGCGAGGGAGAGGGCCGCGCCCACGGCCGCGACCAGCCCGAGCACGTCGAGGCGCACGCCGTCGCCCACCTGCGCGACGAGGGTGAGCCCGGCCAGGCATGCTGCGAGCGCCCACCAGACGCGCGCCCGGACGTCCTCCTTGAGCACGAACCGGGCCCACAGCGCCACGAGCAGCGGCGCCGTGTACTCGATGAGCAGCGCGAGGCCGACGGGCAGCCGCGAGATCGCGACGAAGTAGAGCCACTGCACCATCGCCATGCCCACGACGCCGAGCACGGCCAGGCCCGCGAGCTCGCGCCCGCGCGGCAGGCGGTCCCGTGGCGTCCGCACGAGCACGGCGGCCACGAGGACGACGGCCGCCCCGAGCGACCGCAGCTCGACGAGCCGGGTCGTGCTCAGGCCCGCCTGCATCGCGAGCTTCGACACCGTCCCGTTGACGGCGAAGAGCAGCGACGCGGTCGCGACGAGGGCGACGCCGACGGCGGTGCGGCGGGCGGGGGAGGTCACGGCGCGAGCCTAGGACGCGGCGCCGACAGCCGAGCGCAGGGCATGCGGCGCCGGGTGCCACCGGCGCTCACCGCGCGAAGACGGACGCCCTGCCCAGGAGCTCGGCGGACATCCGTGCGAGGTCCTCCGTCGCCCCGCGCATCTGCGTGAGCACGTCGGTCGAGGACTCGGACGCGGTCGCCACCGCGACGACGTTCTGCGCGATCTCCGCCGCGCCGGTGGCGGCCTCGGTGACGTTGCGCGCCATCTCGTTGGTGGTCGACGTCTGCTCCTCGACCGCGCTCGCGATCGTCAGCTGGAACGCGTTGATCCGCGCCACGATCTCGCCGATCCGGGCGATCGCCGTCACCGCGCCGGACGTGTCGGTCTGGATCGCCTGCACGCGCCGCGAGATGTTCTCCGTGGCGCGGGCGGTCTCCTGGGCGAGCTCCTTGACCTCGCCGGCGACGACGGCGAAGCCCTTGCCCGCCTCGCCGGCGCGTGCGGCCTCGATCGTGGCGTTGAGGGCGAGCAGGTTGGTCTGCTCGGCGATCGAGGTGATGACCTTGACGACGTCGCCGATCTCCTGGCTCGAGACGCCGAGCTGGGTCACCGTCGCCGTCGTCGAGTCGGCGACCTCGGTGGCCTCCTCGGCGACCCGGACGGCCTGGGTCGCGTTCTGCGCGATCTCGCGGATCGATGCGCCCATCTGCTCCGCACCTGCGGCGACGGTCTGGACGTTGCGGGAGACCTGCTCGGCCGCGGCCGCGACGACCCCCGCCTGGGCGCTGGTCTCGGCCGCGCCCGCGGCCACGTGCGCGTTCGAGGCGCTGAGCTCCTCGGCGGCCGACGCCACGGTGGTCGCCGAGTCCGCGACCGCGGACACGAGGGTGCGCATCGAGCTGACCGCCTGGTCGAGCGCCCGCCCGGCCGCCGCGACCTCGTCGGTCCCGGTGAGACCGCTGACCTTGCTCAGGTCGTGCTCGGAGACGGCCTCGGCGACGGCCCGGATCCGGCGTAGCGGCCGCACGACCGACCGCGTCGCCGCGACGGCGCACACGGCCGCGAGGACGAGCCCGACGAGGCCGGCGACGGCGAGCATCACCCCGGCCCGGTCCTGGGCGGCGTCCTGCTCGGCCTGGAGCGCGGCGACCCGCTCCTGTGCCGAGACCTGGACGGCGTCGGCGATGCCTAGCACGGCGGAGTAGGCCGCCCCCGCCTCGCCACCGTTGATGGACTCGATCGCCTCGAGCGAGCCGGCTTCGTCCCCGGTCTCCAGCCAGGTGACCACCTGGGCGTCCCACGTGAAGAAGTCGTCCCACGCGGGGCGCAGGCCGTCCCAGGCGGCACGCTCGTCGTCGTCCATGCCCGTGGTGTCCACGTCGTCCAGCCAGGCGTAGACGGCGTCGCGCGCCTCGAGCATGCCCGAGCGGTTGTAGGCGTCGGCGGCGAGCCCGACCTCCGGCCCGTACACCTGGACGTCGGCGAAGACGAGGCCCTGCCAGCCGGTGAGGTCGGCGATCTGGAACCGCGCGGTCTCGGCGTGCCGCAGCACGGCGCCGGCCTGCTCGACGTCGGCAGCGATGCGCTTCTGCTCGGCGACGGCGATCAGTCCGGTGGCGCAGGTGGCGACGACGATGGCGGCGACGGCGCCGAAGGCGAGGCCGAGGCGGCCTCCGACGGTCCGGGTCCTCAGGCGGTGCACGGTTCCTCCGTTGCTGGCTCCCCCGGGGGTGGGACGAGCGGCTCATCCACCGATCGGGCGCGCGAGGGTGCGTGTGACCGGACGGGGCGGGTGAGATGTGCGGTGCGTCCACAGCCCCGGCGGCCCCGCGCCGACGGCGGGGCGGGCGGCTCCTAGCGTCCGGTGCGTCGAAGGGGGAGGGATGACGCAGGACGTGTGGTCGGCACCACCGGCCGGGATCGCGGTCTCGCGGGCGACGGGCGCGGCCCGGGAGGCGGCAGGTCGGGCGCGGACGCGCCTGGCG
>CAUQTR010000340.1:0-3293 GCA_963521045.1 uncultured Actinotalea sp. | reverse complement strand
AGCGGGCTGATGGCGAGGCCCGCGCCCGACAACCCCGGTGCGGCCGCCCGCGCGAGGGCGAGGAGGCGGTCCGCCGCGTCCCGCGCGACGGCCGGGCGGTGCTCCGGGGCCACGTACAGGTCGGTCGCCGTCGTCAGCTGGCGGAGCAGGACGAGCACGACCGAGGAGTCGGTCTCGTGCGCGATGTTGCCGAGCACCAGCTCGACGAAGTCGCGCGCGGCGAGCTCGCCGTCGCGCGCCATGTCCCAGGCGGCGCCCCACACCAGCGTTCGCGGCAGGGAGTCGGTGAACGCGTGCAGGTGGTCCGTCGCGACCGCGAGCGACGCCGCGTCGAGCCGCACCTTGGCGTAGGCGAGGTCGTCGTCGTTGACGAGGATGAGCGCGGGACGCTCCTGCCCGACCAGCTCGGGGACCTCGGTGCGGGCGCCGTCCACGTCGAGCTCGACGCGCAGCGTCCGCTCGAGCGCCACGCCGCCGTCCGGCTGCTCGACGAGGTCGTAGCCGCCCACCGCCAGGCGGTGCGGCCGCTGCACGGGGTGCTCGTCGGGCACGTCCTGGAGCACCGCGAAGGAGGTGATGACGCCGTCCGCGTCGACCTCGACGTCAGGGCGCAGGAGCGTGACGCCGGCCTGCTCGAGCCACAGCGCCGACCAGCCGGACAGGTCCCGGCCGCTCGTCGTCTCGAGCTCGGAGAGCAGGTCGCGCAGCTCGGTGTTGCCCCAGGCGTGCTTGGCGAAGTAGGCGCGGACCCCCGCGAGGAACTGCTCCTGGCCCACCCACGCCACGAGCTGCTTGAGCACCGAGGCGCCCTTCGCGTACGTGATGCCGTCGAAGTTGACCTCGACGTCCTCGAGGTCGCGGATGTCGGCGACGATCGGGTGCGTGGAGGGCAGCTGGTCCTGCCGGTAGGCCCAGGACTTCTCCATCGAGGAGAACGTCGTCCACGCCTGCGTCCAGCGGGTCGCCTCGGCGGTCGCGAGCGTCGACGCGTACTCGGCGAACGACTCGTTGAGCCACAGGTCGTCCCACCAGCGCATGGTCACGAGGTCGCCGAACCACATGTGGGCCAGCTCGTGCAGGATCGTCACCGCGCGCCGCTCGACGGTCGCGTCGGGCACCTTGGACCGGAAGACGTAGTTCTCGAGGAAGGTCACGGCGCCCGCGTTCTCCATCGCGCCGGCGTTGAACTCGGGGACGAAGATCTGGTCGTACTTCGCGAACGGGTACGGCATGCCGAACGCCTGCTCGTAGAACGCGAAGCCGGCGCGCGTGATGTCGAGGATGTTCTCGGTGTCGAGGTACTGCGCGAGCGACGCGCGGCACAGCACGCCGAGCGGGACGGTGCGGCCGTCGCTGCTGGTGAGCTCGCCGTCTTCGCGGTGGTACGGGCCCGCGACGACCGCGGTGATGTAGCTCGAGATGCGCGGCGTCGGCTCGAAGGACCAGCGCGCGACGGACGGCTTCTCGTCGTCCCCCGTGAGCAGCAGCGGCTCGGGGGTGGGGGAGTTGGAGATCACGGTCCAGTGCGCCGGCGCGGTGACGGCGAACGCGAACGTGGCCTTGAGGTCCGGCTGCTCGAAGACCGCGAACACGCGGCGGGAGTCGGCCACCTCGAACTGCGAGTACAGGTACACCTCGTCGTCCACGGGGTCCACGAAGCGGTGCAGGCCCTCGCCGGTGTTCATGTACGCGCAGTCCGCGACGACGCGCAGCTCGTTCTCCTCCGCCAGGCCGGCGAGCGTGATGCGCGAGTCCGCCACCACCGCGGCGACGTCGAGCTGGATGCCGTTGAGCACGACCTCGTGCACCATCGGGGCGATGAGGTCCACGAAGGTGGACGCCCCCGGGGTCGCCGTGAACCGCACGACCGTGGTCGACCCGAACGTCTGCGCACCGGCGGTGAGGTCCAGGGCGACGTCGTAGGAGTGGACCTGCACGACGGCGGCACGCTCGCGTGCCTCGGCGCGGGTGAGGTTCTCAGCGGGCACGGGGTGCTCCTTCACGGGGCTCGGGCCGTCGTGGGCCGGGCGGGGCGGACTCGTGGTCCGGGGCTTGCTGCGCCCGATCCTTTCATGCGGCGCCCGGCGGTCCCACGCCGTCGGAGGGTGCGATGGCGCCGCCGGGTCGAGGCCGGGCGGCAGCGACCGGCGCGTGCGGTCGCGGATCGGCGCGCCGGTGTGCAGGGTTCTCCCGACGGGTCCGGTGGGCCCGAGCTGCCGGCCCGGGACCGGGCCACGACGTCGAGGAGAGCCATGACCGCCGCGACCACCTCTGGCCCGGACCCCGCGGGCGCCCCGACGGGCCGGACCGCGTCGGCCGACTTCTGGTTCGACCCCGTGTGCCCGTGGGCGTGGATGACGTCGCGCTGGATGACCGAGGTCCAGCGCGTGCGCGGCGTCGACGTGCGCTGGCACGTCATGAGCCTCGCGGTGCTCAACGAGGGCCGGGACCTGCCCGCCGACTACCGGCGGTCGATGGACGACGCCTGGGGACCCGTGCGGGTCGTGACGGCCGCCCGCCTCGCGCACGGCGACGCCGTGGTCAAGCCGTTGTACGACGCGATCGGCACGCGCCTGCACCCGGGCGGGCGCCAGGACGAGCGCATGGCCGTGGTCGCCGAGGCGCTCGCCGAGGTCGGCCTGCCCGCGGAGCTCATCGAGGCGGGGACCGCCGACGAGCACGACGACGCCCTGCGGGCCTCCCACCAGGAGGCGATCGACCTGGTCGGCGACGACGTCGGCACGCCGGTGGTCGCGATCGACGGGACCGCGTTCTTCGGCCCGGTGATGACCCCGGCGCCGAAGGGCGAGGACGCCGGCCGCCTGTGGGACGGGTTCGTGCTGGTGACGAGCGTGCCCGGCTTCTACGAGCTCAAGCGGTCGCGGACCCAGGGTCCCGTCTTCGACTGACGTGTCGTACGGTCGGCCCGTGCAGCCGCCCGCCGCCCGTGATGCCGCCCGGTACGACGTCGTCGTCGTGGGGGGTGGGCACAACGCGCTCACGGCCGCCGCCTACCTGGCGCGGGCCGGGCGCAGCGTGCTGCTCCTCGAGGCCGCCGACCACCTCGGTGGCGCGACGGTCTCGGCGCAGGTCTTCGGGGGCGTCGACGCGCGGCTCTCGCGCTACTCGTACCTCGTCTCGCTGATGCCCCGGGCGGTCCGCGACGAGCTGGGGCTGGACCTGCGGCTGCGCCGACGGCGGGTCTCGTCGTACACGCCGCTGCCCGGGGACCCGGCCCGCGGGCTGCTGGTCGACACGGGCGACCCGACGGCGACGCGCGCCTCGTTCGAGCG
>CAUQTR010000339.1:0-3295 GCA_963521045.1 uncultured Actinotalea sp. | reverse complement strand
TTCTCAAAGAACAGACGCACATCCATCCGAATCTTCCGACCCGTCCGGAGGCAACTTCGCAATCTTATGCTCTCGGCCTGTGGAGTCAAATCCCGTGGATCTGCTCCGCGCCGCTACCCATGCTGCTGCCGGGGCACACAAGGCGCCCTGTGCTTGATGGGGTGTGTCACCGTCCGGGACCGGCCTGCGGATCGCTCCGCTGTCCGTGCCTCCCGTGGGGTGCAGGGATACGTTACACGAGCCCGAGGGTCGCGACAAGTCGCGCCCCCTGTCCTCACCCGAGGCCGCTCGGGCCCCGGCGACGTGGTCCGCGCCCGCGTGCTCACTCGGGGTTCACGCCGTGGTCACGCGAGGCGTGGCAGCGTCTGGTCGCCGTCCAGGACGCCCCGGAAGAGGTCCCCTCGCGTCGCGATCCGGTCGAGCACCGTGCGCACGGTGAAGACGTCGGGACGCAGCCACGGCTCGTCGAGCTCCTGCCACGTGATCGGCGCCGACACCGGTGCCCCGGGCGCAGCCCGAGGGCTGTAGGGGGCGACGAGCGTCTTGTTGACCGCGTTCTGGGTGTAGTCGAGCCGCGCCTGCCCGCCCCTGCTGCGCACGTCCCAGCGCCAGCTCACCAGGTCCGGCACGACGGCGCCCACGGTGCGGGAGAGTCGCTCCACCCACGCGCGGGTCTCGGCGAAGTCGGGCCCCGTGGTCACCGGGACCCAGATCTGGATCCCGCGGCGGCCCGTGACCTTGGGGTACGCGCGGACGCCGAGGTGCGCGAAGGCGTCCCGGTGGAGCCGCGCGAGCAGGAGGACGTCCTGCCAGTCGGTCGCGGGACCGGGGTCGATGTCCACCAGTGCGAAGGTCGGCCGGTGGGGGTCCGCGGTGCGGGACGTCCAGGCGTGCCACTCGAGCGCCCCGAAGTTCGCGGCCCACACCAGCGCCGCGGGCTCGTCGACCACCAGGTAGGTCGTGCTCTCGCCCGGGTCGGCGTCGGGGTTGTCCCACCGCGGCACCCAGGCCGGCGCGTGGTCGGGGAGCTGCTTGTGCCAGAAGCCCGGCCGGCCCGCGCCCTGCGGGTACCGGTGCATGTTGAGGGCGCGGCCGCGCAGGTACGGCACCGCCACGGGCGCGACGAGAGCGGCGTAGCGCACGAGCTCGCGCTTGGTGACCGGCGGCTCACCCTCGCGGGCCGGGAACAGGACCTTGTCCAGGTTGGTGAGCCTCAGCCGCCGGCCCAGCGCCTCCCACGTGCCGCCCGGACCGAGGTCGTCGAGCGCTGCGAGCTCGTCGTCGGTCGGGCCCGGCGCCGGGCGCAGGTCGACGGATGCCTGCGCGGCAGGAAGGTCGGACCTCCACTCGCGGTCGGGGTCTGCCGCGACGTCGTCGTTGGTGCGTCCCGAGACCACCGAGGTCGGGTGGTCCTCGGCGTCCCAGCCCCCGACCGCGTGCTCGTCGCGCTTGTGCAGCAGGAGCCACTGCTCCTTGCCCTGCTCGTCGGCCTCGCCCCGGCGCACGAGGACGAGCCGTCCCCGCAGGCGCGCGCCGTGCATCTCGGCGTGCAGCTCCCCGGCGGCGACCGCAGCCACCGGGTCGTCGGTGCCGTGCGGCTGCCACGTCCCCCGGTCCCAGACGATGACGTCGCCACCGCCGTACTCGCCGGCGGGGATCACGCCCTCGAAGTCGGCGTACTCGAGCGGGTGGTCCTCGACGTGGACCGCCATCCGGCGCGCGGCCGGGTCGAGCGTGGGCCCGCGCGGGACAGCCCAGCTGGCGAGCACCCCGCCCATCTCGAGGCGGAGGTCGTAGTGCAGCCGGCGGGCCCGGTGACGCTGGACGACGAACCGGAGCGCGCCGACGGCGGGCTCGACGCCCGGACTGCCCGGGGGCTCCGAGGTGCGCGCGAAGTCGCGCATCGACCGGTAGGTCCCGAGCTCGCCCGTCGGCGTCCCGACCCTGCGCGCCACCCGCCCCACCGTCCCCGTACGTCGACGCCCGCCTCACGCCCCGGCGCTCCGGCCGGCACCTCCCAGGGTCGCCGACGCAGGCGGTGGCCGCTCGCCGGAGCGGCCACGGCCAGGAGCACCGCCGGACGGACGGCGTCGTCGCCCGCAGGTCCCAGGAACGCAGGGCCCGGGTGGGCCGGGCTCAGGTGTGGGCGGTCTTGCGCAGGTGCAGGGGCAGGTGTGCCGGCCGGTGCACGTGGAGGCGGTGGCGGCGAGCGGGGACGCGGAGGTCCGTGGCCTGCTGGAGCACGAGGCGACGCTCGAGGTCGCGCATCTGCTGGCGGTACATCGTGAGGTACAGGTCGGGGTGCACGGGGTTCTCCTGCGCGTCGTCGGGCAGCGGCGGTTGGCCGATGTGTCAGCCCCGGGACGGGTTGCGCCCCGTGGGGCCGGCGGTCCGGCGAACCGGGCCGCACCCCCAGCGTTCCACCGGCGCACGGCCGGCGGCTGGGACTTGCGGGTGAAGATCGTGGGACCGGTGCCGTGAGATCGGTCGCCGCTCCGCCGGTCGCCCGGGTGGCGCGCGGGGTCAGTTCAGGCGGGGGTCGTCCGGGAACGTGGAGACGATCGCCATCGAGCCGCCCTGCCGGCGCATGACTGCCCGCCACAGCCGCTCGGGCTCGCTGGTCGCGGCGTCGGAGGGCAGGGCGGCGAAGACGAACCAGTCACCCTGCGCCACCTCCCGCTCGAGCTGCCCGGCACCCCAGCCGGCGTGCCCGGCGAAGACCCGCAGCCCCAGCACGCCCCGGACGTCGGCGGGGTCGGCGTCGAGGTCGACGAGGCCGAAGGAGCCGGTCACCGGGGTGACGGCCGGCGGCGGCTCGGTGCCCGCCGGCAGCATCGCCAGCCCCAGCGCGCCGTCGAGGCCCACCGGCCCGCCCTGGAACAGCCGCCCGGGCTCGCTCACCGACTCGCCCCAGGCCGGCAGGATCGACTCGACGGGGACCTCGAGGGGCCGGTTGAGCACCACCCCGAGGGCACCGTCGTCGTCGTGGTGCAGGAGGAGGACGACGGTGCGCCGGAAGTTCGGGTCGGCCAGCTGCGGGACCGCGACGAGAAGGTCCCCCGGGGCGAGCGTGCCGGCCATGCCCCCATCTTCACGGGTCGACCGGGTCAGCGCCTGCCCGAGCCGTCGCGCCGGGCGGCCCGCAGCAGCACCGCGAGCGCGACGCTGACCGGTGTCCAGACCGCCCGCTCCACCCCCGACGACGGAGCCCCACGGGGCGCCCGCGACGAGCGCCACCTGGAACGCCGCGACGCTCCCGAGGAGGGCCGCTGCAACGCGGGTGGCGGTCCCACGG
>CAUQTR010000338.1:0-3297 GCA_963521045.1 uncultured Actinotalea sp. | reverse complement strand
AGGGGATCTCGGTGTCGACCTTGTCGGTGGACACCTCGAGCAGCGGCTCGTCGACCGCCACCTCGTCGCCCACCTGCTTGAGCCACCGGGTCACGGTGCCCTCGGTCACGCTCTCGCCGAGAGCCGGCATCAGCACGGAGTCAGACATGACCTCGCGTCTCCTTCGATGGGGGTCAGTTGTGGGCGTGCAGGGGCTTGCCGGCGAGTGCGAGGAACGCCTCACCGATCGCCTCGTTCTGGGTGGGGTGCGCGTGCACGAGGCCCGCGACGTCCTCCGGGTAGGCCTCCCAGTTGACGATGAGCTGCCCCTCGGCGATGAGCTCGCCGACGCGCGCGCCGATCATGTGCACGCCGATCACCGGGCCGTCCTTCTGACGGACGAGCTTGACGAACCCGGTCGTGGCGAGGATCTGGCTCTTGCCGTTGCCGCCGAGGTTGTACTCCAGCACCTCGACCCCGTCGTCGCCGTGCAGCTCCTTGGCCTTGGCCTCGGTGACGCCGACGGACGCGACCTCCGGCTCGGAGTACGTCACGCGCGGGATGCCCGACTCGACGATCGCGGCAGGCGAGAGCCCGGCGATCTCCTCGGCGACGAAGATGCCCTGCGCGAAGCCGCGGTGCGCGAGCTGCAGGCCCGGGACGATGTCGCCGACGGCGTAGATGTTGCCGACGCCCGTGTGCAGCCGCTCGTTGGTGATGACGAACCCGCGGTCGAGCGTGACGCCCTGCTCCGCGTAGCCGAGGCCCTCGGTGCGCGGGCCGCGCCCGACGGCGACGAGCAGCACCTCGGCGTCGAAGGTCTTGCCGTCCTCGAGGGTGACGTGCACGCCCTGGTCGTCCTGGGTCGCGCTCTGGAAGCGCACGCCCGTGGAGAAGTTGATCTTGCGCTTCCGGTAGGCGCGCTCGAAGGCCTTGCTCAGCGCCTCGTCCTCGTTCGGGACCAGGTGGGGGAGCGCCTCGACGATCGTCACGTCCGCGCCGAAGGACTTCCACACGCTCGCGAACTCCGAGCCGATGACGCCGCCGCCGAGGATGACCGCGGACTGCGGCACCCGGTCGAGGGTCAGCGCCTGGTCCGACGTCATGATCCGGCCGCCGATCTCGAGGCCGGGCAGGCTGCGGGCGTACGAGCCGGTCGCGAGGATGATGTTCCGGCCCTGGTAGCGCGTGCCATCGACCTCGACGGTGTCCGGGCCCACGAGCTTCCCGTAGCCCTCGACGAACGTGATGCCGTGCGCCTTCACCAGGCCCTGGAGACCCTTGTACAGGCGGCTGACGACGCCGTCCTTGTACGCGTGGACGCCGGCCATGTCGATGCCCTCGAAGGTGGCCTTGACGCCGAACTTCTCGCTCTCGCGGGCGCCGTCCGCGAGCTCGGCCGCGTGCAGCAGCGCCTTGGTGGGGATGCAGCCCCAGTGCAGGCAGGTGCCGCCGAGCTTGTCCGCCTCGACGAGGGCCACGCTGAGGCCCAGCTCGGTCGCGCGCAGGGCCGCGGCGTAGCCGCCGCTCCCTCCGCCCAGGACCACGATGTCGAAGACGGTGGGGCTGTCAGCCACGATGTGTCTCTCCTCGGACGCAGACGGCGGGTCGCGATGCTCCGGTCATCCTGTCACCACCCGCGCGCTGGCGGGAATCGGGACGACGACGACCCGGTGGGACGCACGCGCGGAATCATCCTATGACTAGTCCCACCGGACTGCCACCAGGTGCCGGTCGGGCGTCGCGTCCGGCGGGCGTGGTGCGCCGCGGTGTGCCCGGCGTGGCCCTCCGGCCCTCTCCGGCGTACGCCCAGGGAGAACCCGGGCGCAGCCGCGGGCGCGCGGCGCCTACCCTGGCGCGATGGGACTCTTCCGCCGGCGCAGCCGGGACGGCGCCGACGCCACCACCGCCTCGCCTCGCGAGGCGCAGCAGGCGACGGTGGCCCACCTCGCCGAGTTCGTCCGCACGCGGGTGGGCGTCGAGGCGTACGTCGAGCCCGTCACGTCCGTGACCCAGACGACGGTCGTGCTCATCGCGACGACGGGGGAGTGGACCCGGCGCCGGGTGCCGGACCCGCGCGCGGCGCACCGCATCGCGCAGGACCTGGGCATCCCCTGCTACGACGTGCAGCTCACCGGCTACCCCCAGCGGATGCGGGACTGGAACGCGCGGCAGCGCGCCCGGCGCTGAGCGCCGGGCAGCACCGACGAGAGCCGACGAAGCTCGACGGGAGCCGACGGGACGGGCTGAGCCTCGAGCCGGGGCTCAGGCCTCGAGGAGGCTGAGCAACGTCCTGACCGCGACCCCGGTGCCGCCCACGGGGGTGTAGCCGTGGGCGGCGCCCTCGTTGAACGCCGGACCGGCGATGTCCAGGTGCGCCCAGGGTGTGCTGCCGACGAACTCCTTGAGGAAGATCCCGGCGACGAGCATCCCGCCCATCCGGTCCCCGATGTTCGCGAGGTCCGCCACCTGCGACTTGAGGCTCGCGCGGAGCTCGGCCGGCAGGGGCATCGGCCAGAACTGCTCGCCGGACGCGTCGGCCGCGCGCACGACCTCGGCGCGCACCTCGTCCGTCCCCATGACCGCGGAGACGCGCGAGCCCAGGGCCACCACCTGGGCGCCGGTGAGGGTGGCGACGTCGAGCACGACGTCAGGCTTCTCCTCGCACGCGGCGACGAGGCCGTCGGCGAGCACGAGCCGACCCTCGGCGTCCGTGTTGAGCACCTCGACGGTCGTCCCGCCGCGCTGCGTGATGACGTCCGACGGCCGCTGTGCCGTGCCGGACGGCATGTTCTCGGCGAGGCAGAGCCAACCCGTGACCTTGACCGGGAGCTCGAGCGCGGCCGCTGCGAGCACGGTGTGCAGCACCGCGGCGGCACCGGCCATGTCGGACTTCATCGCCTCCATGCCCTTGGCGGGCTTGATGGACAGGCCGCCCGAGTCGAAGGTGATGCCCTTGCCGACGAGGGCGACCGAGCGCGTGGGGCGCGACGGCGACCAGACGAGCTTGACCAGGCGCGGCGGACGGGACGACCCCTGGCCGACGGCGACGAGGCCACCGTAGCCGCCCGCCGCGAGGGCCTTCTCGTCGAGGACGGTGACCTTGACCTTGGTGCCCTTCGCCGCCGCCCGCGCCGCGTCGGCGAACGCGGCGGGGAACAGGTCGAGGGGCGAGGCGTTGACGAGGTCGCGCACGCCGTTCACGGCCTCGGCGACCACGGCGGCGCGCGCGGCCGCCCCCAAAGCGGGCGCAACCCCCGCGCGCGGGGGGACGAGCTCGAACGTCGAGGCGGGGCGACGGGCCGCCCGCCGGGTGCG
>CAUQTR010000337.1:0-3303 GCA_963521045.1 uncultured Actinotalea sp. | reverse complement strand
GCCCGGCGCACGGCACGCGCTCCTGGCGCGCGCCCGCACGCCGGCTGCCCACGACCGTCGACCAGATGCCCGACCGTCCCCGATCCCCGAGGCTGGAACCCGTGACCACATCCCTGCCCGCCGGCGCACCCGCCACCGGCACCCTGACGCTCGTCCACCCCGTGTCGGCCCAGCCGGCCGAGTGGTGGCGGACCGCCGTGATCTACCAGGTGTACCCGCGCTCGTTCGCCGACGCGTCCGGGGACGGCGTCGGCGACCTGCCGGGCATCACGAGCCGCCTGCCGCACCTCGAGCGGCTCGGCGTCGACGCCGTCTGGCTCTCGCCGTTCTACCGCTCACCCCAGCACGACGCCGGGTACGACGTGGCCGACTACCGCGACGTCGACCCGCTCTTCGGCACCCTCGCCGACTTCGACGCGATGCTCGCCGACGCCCACGCGCGCGGCATCCGGGTGATCGTCGACCTCGTGCCCAACCACACGTCGTCCGAGCACACGTGGTTCCGCGCGGCCCTCGCCGCCGCGCCCGGGAGCGCGGAGCGGGCGCGCTACGTGTTCCGCGACGGCCGCGGCCCGGCGGGTGACGAGCCCCCGAACAACTGGACGTCCGTGTTCGGCGGTCCCGCGTGGACGCGCACGACCACTCCCGACGGCACCCCCGGCCAGTGGTACCTGCACCTGTTCGACACCACCCAGCCGGACCTGGACTGGACGAACCCCGAGGTCCGCGGCGAGTTCGAGGACGTCCTGCGGTTCTGGCTCGACCGCGGCGTGGACGGCTTCCGGGTCGACGTCGCGCACGGCATGGTCAAGGCGCCGGGCCTGCCGGACTGGGCCGGCACCTCCGCGATGATCGACGGCGCGCACGAGGGCGAGACGGGCTCGGAGGACGGCTCCACCGGGGCGGGGAACCGCGGTCCGATGTGGGACCAGGAGGGCGTCCACGACATCTACCGCGCCTGGCACCGGGTGCTCGCCGAGTACGACGGCGACCGCTGCCTCGTCGCCGAGGCGTGGGTCGAGCCGCTGAGCCGGCTCGCGCGGTACGTCCGCCCCGACGAGATGCACCAGGCGTTCAACTTCTCCTTCCTCACGACGCTGTGGGACGCGGCCGCGCTGCGGGCGGTCGTGACGGCCTCGCTCGAGGCGAGCGACGCCGTCGGCGCGCCGACGACCTGGGTGCTGTCCAACCACGACGTCGTGCGGCACGCCTCCCGCCTCGGTCTCGCGGTGCCCGGGTCCAAGCCCAACGGCATCGGCGCCGGGGACCCGCAGCCCGACGAGGAGCTCGGCCTGCGCCGGGCGCGGGCGGCCACGCTGCTCATGCTCGCGCTTCCCGGCTCCGCGTACCTCTACCAGGGCGAGGAGCTCGGGCTGCCCGAGCACACCTCGCTCGACGACGCCGAGCGCGAGGACCCCACGTGGTGGCGCTCGGAGCACACCGAGCGCGGCCGCGACGGGTGCCGGGTGCCCCTGCCGTGGGAGGCCGGGGCTCCGGGGTTCGGCTTCTCCCCGAGCGGCGCGACGTGGCTCTCGCAGCCGGCGTCCTTCGCGCGGTACGCCGCGGACGCCCAGGAGGGCGTGCCCGGCTCGACCCTCGAGACGTACCGCACCGCGCTGCGCGTCCGCCGCGAGCTCGCGCTCGGGTCCGGGTCGCTCGCGTGGGACGAGTCCCTCGCGGCCGACGACGTCCTCGCGCTCGTCAACCGTGACGTGCTCGTGGTGACCAACCTCGGGTCCGCGCCCGTGGCGCTGCCCGAGGCGTACGAGATCGTCCTCGCCTCGGTGCCGCTCGGTCAGGACGGCGAGGTGCCGTCCGACACGACGGTCTGGGCGCGCCGGGTCTGACGCACCGCCGCCCGGCTTCGGCGACCTCCGTCGCCCGAGCCGGGCAGCGCGCCGGCGCTCGCTCAGCCGCCCTGGTCGAGGCGGGCCAGCCAGCCGTCGCCCGCCACGAGGAGACCGCCCGAGCCGAGCGAGGTCAGCGACCAGACGTCCTCGGGGAGGCGGTAGGTCCAGGCGACCGCGCCGTCGGCGATGCGACGGGCGGCGATCTGGTACGTGCCGTCCTCCCGCTCGGGCAGCACCACGTGCACGCCGTCGGTCACCGCACTCCCGTGAAGCCCGGCCGACCGCCGCTGCCGCTCGCGCCAGCGCTCCTCGCCGGTGACGACGTCGATCGCGACGAGCGACTCCCCCTCGTCCACGACCAGCACGCCGTCCACCTGGACGATGCCCTCGCCGCCGAGCCCGTCGGTGGTCCAGCGCACCTCGCCCGTGGCCGCGTCCAGGCCGGAGACCTCGATGGGCCCGGTCTGGGCGACGACGACGTCATCCACGGAGCCGTCCGTGACCGCGGGCAGTACCGGCGGGCCGGGCAGCGCGAACCGGACCGTGCCGTCCGGTCCCCGCACCTCACCCTCCCCGTGGGGGAACTCGCTCCCGCTCACGTCCCCGCTGCGGTCCGCGCTCCACCTGACGGTCGCGCCGTCCTGCAGCGTCCCCTCACGGTCGCCGAACAGGCTGCCGTCGAAGCCGTCCGGGACGCCGACGCCGCCCGGGGCGCCCCCGGCGAGAGCAGACACCTCGGCACCCGTGTCGAGCGAGATCCCGACCGTGCGCTCCCGGCCCTGCAGGACGAGCGTGCCCCCGGCGGGGTCCGTCCGGGTGTGCACGAAGTCGTCCGGGCCGCCCCGGATGTCGGCGACCGTGGTCCGCCACACCTCGGTGCCGTCCGCGGGCCGCCACCGCACGACGTGGACCGCGCCGCCCTCGACCGTCGCCACCACCACGTCCTCGCCGCGCGCGACGTGCACCAGCGGCTCCCCGATCACCTCGTGCGTCGCCACCTGGGTCCCGTCGGCGGCGTCGAGCAGCGTGAACCGGCCGCGCGGTGCACCGGCGGCACCGGCGTCCCCGACGCACATCAGCGGCGCGCCGGTGTCGGCGGCGCGCTCGACGACGAACGGCAGATCGACCACGGCGGCGCCGTCGTCGCTCATGGCGGTGCAGCCCTCCCAGGACAGGCCCATCGCACCCGGGTTGCGGACCCAGCGGTCCGCACCCGTCGCCAGGTGGGTGCCCACGGTGCCCGACGGCCCGCCCGTCACGACGACCGTCTCCCCGACCACGATGGTCGGCACGCCCAGCGTGTCGACGCGCCAGGTCTCGACCGGCGCCTCGCCGAGGGACGTGACGAGCCCCTGGTCCTCGGCCAGGCGCTCGCGCCGCTCGCTCGCCTCCCGCGCCTCGAGCACGATCCCGAGGCCGACCGCGCCGACGGCGAGCACGGCGACCGCGACGC
>CAUQTR010000336.1:0-3314 GCA_963521045.1 uncultured Actinotalea sp. | reverse complement strand
GGGCCCGCCGCCGCCCCCGTCGCGGTGCCGCCCCTGACGACCGCCCAGCTCGTCGACCGGGTCCGCGAGCAGTGGCGCGGGAACCTCGTGGCGCGCGGCGGGCACTCCGCCCTCGCGGACGTCGACCGCCTGGGCGACGCCCAGCTCGACCTCTCGGCGGCGCACCCGTCGGGCATCGCGCAGCTCTTCGCCGGACGTCCGACCCGCCTGTCCAACCTCGTGCGCGAGGGCTCCGCGCTGTCCGCGGCCAAGCGCCGGGCGCGGGCGGTCGGCGTCCTGGCCGACGAGCACGCGCAGCGCTACGGCATCGCCTCGGCGTTCCTCGCGATCGGGATCGCCACGTGGACCGACCCGGGCGTCGACGACGACGACGCGAACCGCCGGGTCAAGGCGCCCGTGCTGCTGCGCCCCGTCGCCGTGACCCCGCGCGGGCGCGGCGAGAGCGACTACGACGTGGTGCTCGAGCCGTCCCTCGAGATCAACCCGATCCTCGCCGGTGCGCTCCGCCGGCGCGGTGCGCTCCTCGACCCGACCGCCCTCGCGCGGGGTGCGTTCGCCGTCTCGGGCTTCGACCCCCGTCCCGCCCTGGAGCGACTCGCGTCGCTCGGCGGGGCCGTGCTCGACGACTTCCGCCTCGAGGACCGGCTGCTCGTCGGGACGTTCGCGCACCCCGAGCAGGCCCTCGTCGCCGACCTCGACGCGCAGGCGCTCTCCCTGCACCAGCACGAGCTGGTCGCCGCGCTCGCCGGGGACCAGCGCGCCATCGACGCGCTCCAGCACCCGCTGCCCACGCCGCTGCGCGGCGACCGGCCGCTCGACCAGGAGCGCGGCGTCGGCGACCTCGACCCCGTGCAGGAGTACGTGCTGGACGCCGTCGCGGCCGGTCACCACCTGCTCGTCGACGCACCCGCGGGCAGCGACATCGCGGGCACGCTGGCCGCCGTCGTCGCCGACGCGGCCGCGAGCGGCCGCACGGTGCTGTACGTGCCGGGCCACCGCCGGGCTGCCCAGGCACTCACGGACCGGCTCGCGGGTCTCGGCCTGGACGAGCTCGTGCTCGACGTCGCACCCGACTCGGGCTGGCGCTCGAGCTCGGCGCGCCGCCTCCTCGCAGCCATGACGGTCGAGCCCGTCCCCGTCGACGGGGAGAAGGTCGCGATCGTCCGTCGTGAGCTGCTCGACCGCCGACGCCGGCTCGGTGGCTACATCGACGCGCTCCACGTGCGCCGTGAGCCCTGGGCCACGTCCGCCTACGACGCGCTGCAGGCGCTGGCCCGCCTCACCTCGGTGCGCCCGGCGCCGCAGACCACCGTCCGTCTGACCGTGCCGGTGGCGGAGTCGCTCGCGGGCGAGCGGCGCGCGCAGGCCGCGACCGACCTCGTGCGTGCCGCCGGCCTCGGCGCGTTCTCCGCGAGCTCGCGGCACACCCCGTGGTACGGCGCCGACCTGCCGACCGCCGACCGTGCGCGGGTCGCGCTCGACCGGATCGCACGGCTCGTCGAGACGGACCTCCCCCGGCTGCAGGGGGAGGTCGAGCGGGTCGCCGAGGCGACCGGCCTGACCCCGGCCAAGACGCCGGCGCAGTGGGCCGAGCAGCTCGCGATGCTGGGCGGCGTGCGCGGTGCGCTCGACGTGTTCCAGCCGCTCGTCTTCGAGCGGTCGGCCGCCGACCTGGTCGCGGCGACCGCCTCCCACGAGTGGCGCGAGGAGCGCGGGATCGAGATGGGCGCCGGGCTGCGCCGCCGCCTGCGCAAGCAGGCCAAGGACATGGTGCGCCCGGGCCGCCCGGTCGCGGACCTGCACACGGCCCTGGTCGACGTCCAGGCGCAGCGTGAGGCGTGGCAGGCGCACTGCCCGGCAGGCGGGTGGCCGCGCATCCCCGAGGGACTCGCCCAGATCGAGCACGACTACGCCGACGTCCGGTCCGACCTCGACGCCCTCGGCGCCGTGCTGGCCGGTACGGCGGCGGGAGGCAGGCTCGCGGACCTGTCGTGGACCGAGCTGAGCGAGCGCCTGCGCCGCCTGCACCAGGACCGGTCCGCGCTCACCACGCTGCCCGAGCGCACCGCCCTCGTGCGCGCCCTCGACCGTCAGGGACTGGGCCCGCTGCTCGCCGATCTCGCGGAGCGCCAGGTCCCGGCGGTGATGGTGACCGCAGAGCTCGAGCTCGCGTGGTGGAGCACCGTTCTCGAGCAGGTGCTCGCCGAGGACCCTGCGCTCGCGGGTCACGACGGCACCAGCCTCGCCCGCCTCGTCGCGGAGTTCCGCGCGCTCGACCTGCGGCACCTGCAGGACCGGGCGCTGCTCGCCAAGACAGCCGTCCGGGAGAACCTGCGCACGAGGCTGAGGTCCGCGGACGAGGAGACCCAGCAGCTGTTCGGCGAGATCGTCGAGGACCGGTTCACGAGCCTGCGCCAGGCCGTGGAGCGCTACCCCGGGGTCACCCGGTTCCTGCGCCCGTGCCTCGTCTCGGCGCCGATGCTCGTGCCGCACCTGCTGCCGCCCCGCCGGACCGAGGACCTCGTCATCCTCGACGCGGCCAACCACCTGCCGATCGAGACCGTGGTCTGCGCCCTCGCGCGCGGCCGGCAGGTGCTCGTGGTGGGGGACACGCGGTGCGCCTCCGGGTCCGCGATGACCGAGCTCGCCGCCGTGCTCCCCTCGATCCCGCTGCACGCCGACTCGTCCCGCCGCGACCCGTACCTCACGCAGTTCCTCGCCGACCACGGGTACGCGGGGCGGCTCGTGGCGACGCCGCTGCCGTCGGCGTCCGCACTGCTGCGTCTCGACGTCGTCGACGGGTCGGGGATGCCCGCCGCGTCGGGCGCCGTCGAGGCCACGCGGGCCGAGGTCGAGCACGTCGTCGACCTGGTCGTCGAGCACGCGCTGACGCGGCCCGAGGAGTCGCTCGCCGTGGTCACGGCGTCGCCGGCGCACGCCGAGGCGGTCCGGGACGCCGTCATGGGCGAGGTCCGGGACAACCCGTCCCTCGGCCTGTTCTTCCGCGCCGACCACCCGGAGCCCTTCGCGGTGGTCGACGTCGCTGCCGCGCAGGGGCTCAGCCGCGAGGCCGTCATCCTCTCGCTCGGCTTCGGGCGGACCCCGCACGGCCGCGTGCTGCACCGGTTCGGGGCGATCAGCGAGCAGGGTGGAGCCGGGCTGCTGCTCGAGGCCCTGGGGGCCGTCCGACGCCGGCTGACGGTGGTCAGCTGCTTCGGACCCGACGAGCTGGACCCCGACCGGCTCCGGGCACCCGGCGCGCGGATGCTCGCCGAGCTCCTCCGCCTCGCCGCCGACCGCACCGCCGCCGGCGC
>CAUQTR010000335.1:0-3321 GCA_963521045.1 uncultured Actinotalea sp. | reverse complement strand
CGTCCAGGGCGGCGCCGTGAGGCGCGCGCGCCGGGCGGCGCCCTTCATCGCCCTCGCGGTCGTCGTCGCGATGGTGCTGCTGGGCATGGCGGGCGCCATGAGCGGGGGGTTCTGAGCCTGGACCGGGCGGGAATCACCCCGGACCGGGCGCGCGCCTGGGGAGCGGAGATGCGCGAGGTCCACCGGCGGCTGCGGGACGCGATCGACCTCGCACGGGACGCGATCGAGGACGAGCACGCCGCGCCGTCGGCGGCGACCGACCCGCTCCTGTACTGCTGGGGATTCTGCGCGGCGCTCGGCGGGCACCACCGCAGCGAGGACACGGGCCTGTTCCCACGGGTCACGCAGACCCATCCCGAGCTGGCACCCGTGGTCGCGCAGCTGGTGCAGGACCACCACATGATCGAGCACCTCATCGGTGGGCTGCAGCGTGCCGCCGAGGCGCCGACCGAGGAGAAGCTGCGTCACCTCGACGGCATCGAGGCCGTGATGCTCACGCACTTCCGCTACGAGGAGCTGCGGCTGCTAGCGGTGCTCGACGCGCTCACCGACGACGACGTGCCGAGCGCGGAGCTCTACGGACCGCTGGCCTGAGCGGCGTCGGCCCACGTCTGATCACTGACCACCGGGCCTCAGACCAACGCTCACGGGGTAGCGGCCGGGTGAAGGGGAGCAAGGTCCTATCACCCGAGACACCCGGGATGCCGAAGACGCGACTAGGCGCGTGGCACGGAGCCTGGCCGCTAGAGATTGGTGCAGCGATGACGCAAACGCCCGGACAACCCCCGTTCCCGCCATCGGGTCACCAGCCGCCAGGACCGGGCACGCCCCCCGGCTACCAGCCGCCGCCCTACGGCGCGCCGCCGCCGCCGCGTTACCAGCAGCCAGGCCCGACGACCTCACTCCCGCCCGGTCAGCCTCAGCCGCCGTTCGGACAACCCCCGCTCCAGCAGTCGGGACCGCGCCGCGCTTGGTACAAGAAGAAGCGCTTCATCATCCCTCTCGCCATCCTGCTGCTGATCATCATCATCCCCAAGGGTGGCGGCGGTGGCGACAACGAGGCGGAGGATGCGCCCCGGGCGGTCACGAGCGCGAAGCCGACGGCGGACGAGAAGACCGCAGAGGAGGTCGCAGCCGAAGCGGAGGCGAAGGCCGCTGAGGAGGCCGCCAAGGCGGAGGAGCAGCGGCTGGCAGAGGAGGCACGTCTGGCCGAGGAGGCCGCGGCGGCGGAGGCCGCAGCTGTAGAGGCCGCGCGGATGGGGACCCTCTCCCAGCAGAACGCCCACAGTCAGGCGGCGAACTACCTCAAGACCTTGCCGTTCTCCCGGCAGGGCCTCCTGGACCAGCTCACGAGCGAGTACGGCGGACAGTTCCCGCTCACCGATGCCGAGTTCGCTGTCGCCCGTATCGAGGCGGAGGGCGGTGTGGATTGGAACGCCGAGGCGATCGAGGCAGCCCAGTCGTACCAAGAGTTCATGCCCATGTCACGGGCCGGCCTGATCGACCAGCTCACCAGCCAGTACGGATCGCAGTTCACCGTCGAGCAGGCGACCTTCGCGGTGGACACGCTCGGCCTGTAACCGCGACCCGCACGAGGTGCACGCCCCGGGAATCCACGGTCCGCGAGGGTCCCCGGGGGGCGGCGCACACGCGAGATTCGGGTCGAGCCCTACCACCGGCCCGCAAGGGCCTTCTGGAGCTGATCGGTGCTGTCACGGGGATCTGCGTCATGCGTCGTCCATCAGCACACGCGAGGGGCAACCTGGCCCACCGCTCTTCGAGGGCGGACCCAGTGGTACCCCGAAGGAGACCCAGGGATGTCAACGATCACGCACGGCCGAGGGCTGCTGACGCAGCGGACCTTCTACGCTCTGGCGGTCGCGTCGGTGGTGGCAGGCTGCACCGTCAACGTGCCCGCCCCGACGACCACGGTGACCGTGACCGCAGCGGCTCAGGAACAGGCGGAGGTCGATCGGGAGTCGACGAAGGATGCCGGGCCGGCGCCCGTGGCGGAGGCGACTCCGTCGTCGGAAGTGCCCGCCACTGCCCAGAGCGCACCCTCGGTGCCCGAGACGTTCGCGGTCCCGGCGCTCCTGGGGATGAACCTCCAGGACGCGCAGGACACGCTCCAGCTCTCAGGGAGCTACGTCCTCGACCAGGAGGACGCGAGCGGCCTCGAGCGATTCCAGGTCAACGACTCGAACTGGTACGTCTGCCGGCAGGACCCCGCACCCGGGACCGTCGTCGCCGTCGACGCCACGATCACCCTCGCGTCGGTAAAGATGGACGAGATCTGCCCCTGAGGCGCTCTCACGCCACGAAGATGCAGAACGGGTGCCCGGCCGGGTCCGCGTAGACGCGCAGCGGCTCCTCCTCGTCGCTGTCGCTGCGGTCGAGCCGCAGCCGGCCGCCGAGCGCGAGCACGCGCTCGTGCTGGGCGTCGAGCTCGGCCTTCGAGGCGACCGTCGTGTCGAGGTGCAGCTGCTGCGGCACGCGCTGGTCGGGCCAGGTCGACTCGGCCTGCTCGTCGACCTGCTGGAAGGCGAGCTGCACCCCGCCACTGCTCGTGAGCACGAGCCAGTCGCGCCCCTTCTCGTCGGGCTCACCCGGCGGGGGCGGGTCGTCCCCCTCGCGGTACGTGAGGCCGAAGACCTGGCGGTAGAACTCCGCGAGCCCGCGGGCGTCGGTGGTGTCGAGGACGACCTGGGCGATGGTCGGGTACGTCTCGGGCATGGCTGCCACCTCCGTGACCAGCCTGCCGCTCCTGGCCGCGGACCGCTCGCCGTCCGGCCGCACCCGAGCCTGCTGGGTCGCTCCACTGGCGGCGCTCGCGGCTCGATGGTCTGCTCGTGACGTGAGCGATGGGCCACCCGACGGCGGGCAGGACGCACAGCTGGGAGAGCACGTCCTCGTCGCGGACGACGACGCGGACATCCGCGACCTCGTCGCGTTCAAGCTCACCACCGCGGGCTACGAGGTCGAGACGGTCGCGGACGGCCTCGCGGCCCTCGAGCACGCCCGGGCGCGCCGCCCCCGGCTCGTGCTGCTCGACGTGATGATGCCCGGGCTCTCCGGCCTCGACGTCGCCCACCAGCTGCGCGCCGACCCGCGCACCGCGACGGTGCCGATCATCCTGCTCACCGCCAAAGCCCAGGAGTCCGACGTCGAGGGCGGGTTCGGCGTGGGCGCCGACGACTACGTGACCAAGCCGTTCTCGCCGCGCGAGCTGCTCAGCCGGGTCCGGGCGGTGCTCGCGCGCTCCGTGCCGTGACCGCGGCCGCGGCGCTCGGGGTCGCGCTCGTCGCGCTCGCGGGGCTGCTC
>CAUQTR010000334.1:0-3336 GCA_963521045.1 uncultured Actinotalea sp. | reverse complement strand
CGGCTGCGCGGTGGCGGCGACGTTGGCGCCGCCCCACGCCGCGAGCTCGGGCTCGAGCTCCACCCCGACGACACCGCCGCCCGGCCCGACGAGGTGCGCGAGCAGCGCCGTCGTCCAGCCCGAGCCGGACCCGACGTCGAGAACGTGGGCACCGACGGGGACGTCGAGCTCGCGGAGCATGCGGGCGACGGTGCTGGGCTGCGAGCTCGTCTGGCCGCGGCCGATGGGCAGGGGGCGGTCCTCGTGGGCACGCCGCCGCTCGTGGCGGCGCAGGAAGCCCGTCCGCGGGCACGCGAGCATCGCCCGGGCGACGGGGTCCACGGGGTCCACGGGGTCCACGCGGTCCACGCGGTCGACGCCGTCGTCCGCGCCCTCGCCCGCCGTCCGGTCGCGTCCGTCGTCGCTCACGGTCGGCCCCCGCCGGGTGCCGCCGCGCTCGCACCCGGATAGCGTCGGGACGTCCCAGTCATCGGCCCTCCTGGAGGTCTCCATGCCCACCCGTACCGCACGCACCGCCTGGAACGGCTCGCTCTCCGAGGGGAGCGGTCAGGTCGAGCTCTCCAGCTCCCAGGTCGGCACGTTCGACGTGTCCTTCCCCAAGCGTGCCGCCGAGGACGCCGACGGCACCACCAGCCCGGAGGAGCTCATCGCCGCCGCGCACTCCTCGTGCTACGCCATGCAGCTCTCGGCGCTCGTCGGCGAGGCCGGCGGCACCGTGCAGAGCCTCGAGGTGAGCGCCGACGTGGAGCTGCGGCCGGACCCGGCCGGCGGCTTCATGATCAGCGGTATCGCGCTCACCGTGCGCGGCGAGGTCGACGGCCTCGACGCAGCCGGCTTCGAGAAGGCCGCCCAGGACGCCAAGGACACGTGCCCCGTGAGCAAGGCCCTCACCGGCACGTCGATCAGCCTGGACGCCGCCCTCGCCTGACCCACGCCCACCCGCCACCCCCCTCGCCGACTGGAGCGTTCGCGCCCGGCGCACCCGCGCGCCGGGGCGCGAACGCTCCAGTCTGCGGACCGGGGGTGGCGGACTCGGGGAGTCGGGTCAGGTCGCGGCGGGGAGCTGGGGGTCGAGGACGACCTTGATGCAGCCGTCCTGCTTCTTCTGGAACGTCTCGTAGTAGCGCGGCGCCTCCTCGAGCGACACCCGGTGGGTGCGCAGGTCGAGCACCGCGAGCGGGTCGTCGTCGCGCTCGACGAGGGGCAGGATCTCCGGCACCCAGTGCTGCACGTTCGCCTGCCCCATCCGCACGGTGATCTGCTTGTCGAACAGCGCCATCATCGGCATCGGGTCCGCCGCACCGCCGTAGACGCCGGACAGGGACAGCGTCCCGCCGCGTCCTACCACCTCGATCGACGTGTGCAGCGCCGCGAGCCGGTCGATGCCGGCGACGTCCATCACCTTGCGCGCGACGACGTCGGGCAGGAACGCGGCGATCTTGTGCGTCGCCTCCCCGACGGGCGAGCCGTGCGCCTCCATGCCGACGGCGTCGATCACCGACTCCGGCCCCCGGCCGTCGGTCAGGTCGCGGATCGCGGCGGGCAGGTCGTCGTGGTCGCGCAGGTCGAGCACCTCGATGCCGTGCCGCCGCGCCATCTCGAGCCGCTCGGGGACGAGGTCGACACCGATGACCCGGCCCGCCCCGCGGTAGGCGGCGATGCGCGAGGCCATCTGCCCGATCGGGCCGAGCCCCATGACGACGACGGTGCCGCCGGCCGGCACGTCCGCGTACTCGACGGCCTGCCAGGCGGTCGGGAGCACGTCGGACAGGTACAGGTACTTCTCGTCCGGCTGCCCGTCGTCGGGGACGACCACGGGCCCGAACTGCGCCTGGGGCACCCGCAGGTACTGCGCCTGGCCGCCCGGCACCTGGCCGTAGAGCTTGGTGTAGCCGAACAGCCGCGCCCCCTTGTGGTGCTCGTGCACCTGCGTCGTCTCGCACTGGGTGGTCAGCCCGCGCCGGCAGCTGTGGCACGTGCCGCAGGCGATGACGAAGGGCACGACGACGCGGTCGCCGACGTTGAGCCGCGTCGCGCCGGGACCCACCGCCTCCACGATGCCCATCGCCTCGTGGCCGAGCACGTCCCCCTTGTCGATGAACATCCCCAGGGTCGAGTACAGGTGCAGGTCGGAGCCGCAGATGGCGGTCGACGTGACGCGGACGACGGCGTCCGTGGGCTCGTGGATCGTCGGGTCGGGCACCGACTCGACGGCGACCTTCTCGGTGCCCTGCCAGGTGAGCGCGCGCATGCATCCTCCAGACGGCTGCCCGTGCGGGCAGTGGTGCGTGACCGACCGTGGACGACGGTCGGCGCCGGTCCTCGGCGGTGCCGTCAGGTTCTCCCGAGCGCGACGTCGCCGCACCTCGGACGCGTGCCCGGGGTCCCGGTCAGGGGGTGGCAGGATCAGCGCGTGGCGACCACGACCCCCGACGCTCCGGCCGCCGACGCCCTCCCGGCCGCCGACCTCCTCGCCGCGCTGCGCGCCGCCGTCGGCAGCCCCGACGCCGTCGACGCGTCCACCCGCCGCCGCGCGGAGTACAGCACCGACGCGTCCAACTACCGCGTGGTGCCCCAGGTCGTCGTCTTCCCGCGCGACGTCGACGAGCTGCTCGCCGTCGCCGACGTGGCACGCACCACCGGCACGCCGCTCACCGTGCGCGGCGGGGGCACCTCCGTCGCGGGGAACGCCGTCGGCACGGGCATCGTCGTCGACACGTCCCGCCACCTGACCGCGATCGGCGAGATCGACCCGGACGCGCGGACCGCCGTCGTGCAGCCGGGCGTCGTCATGAGCAGCCTGCAGGCCGCGGCGCGCCCGTACGGGCTCCGGTTCGGCCCTGACCCGTCCACGCAGAACCGCGCGACGCTCGGCGGCATGATCGGCAACAACGCGTGCGGGCCGCACGCGGTCGCGTACGGGCGCACGGCGGACAACGTCGTGTCGCTCGACGTCGTCGACGGGAACGGTCGACGCTTCACCGCCGGCAGCGGCGCGGGCGCGCTCGACGTCGTCCCCGGGCTCGGTGACCTCCTCACCGCGCACCTGAGCACCGTCCGCACCGAGCTCGGCCGGTTCGGCCGGCAGGTCTCCGGCTACTCGCTCGAGCACCTCCTGCCCGAGCGCGGCGGCGACCTCGCGAAGATGCTCGTCGGGACGGAGGGCACGCTCGTCACCGTGCTCGGGGCGACGGTCGCCCTGCACCCGATCGCCGACGCCGCGGTCCTCGTCGTGCTCGGCTACCCCGACATGCCGTCCGCGGCCGACGCGGTGCCCGCGCTGCTGGCGCACGCGCCGCTCGCCGTCGAGGGCCTCGACGCCCGCCTGGTCGACGT
>CAUQTR010000333.1:0-3339 GCA_963521045.1 uncultured Actinotalea sp. | reverse complement strand
GGCGGCAGGTACCGCGGGCGACGCCGCGCCTTGAGCCACAGGCCGGTCGCGTAGAACGCGAGGTAGGCGCTCAGCCACGCGGCGAGCAGGAGCGGGTGCCACCAGCCGAGCCCGGCGTCGGCGGCGCCGACGACCAGCGGCAGCACGAGCATCGCCCACGCACCGTGCTGGTTCGGCACCCAGCCGGGCCCACGGGGGCGGCGCCGTGGAGCGCGGGTCGGCGACGGCGTGACGGGTCCCACGGCCGAACCGTAGAAACGCCCCTGCGGGGGTGCAGGGCCCAAGGTCCCTGGCGCCCGGGCCGACGGGCCCGTGCTCGGCCGGCAGTGCTCGGCCGCAATGGTTGGACGCGGTGCTCGGACCGCGGTGCTCGGACCGCAGTGCTCGGACCGCGGTGCTCGGACCGCGGTGCTCGGACCGCAGTGCTCGGACCGCAAGCCCGGTGCTCAGACCAGCGCGATGAGGTCCGCGACCGAGTCGACCACGTGGCTCGGGCGGAAGGGGAACGTGGCGACGTCCTCCGCGCGGGTCGAGCCCGTGAGCACGAGGTAGGTGAGCAGCCCCGCCTCCATGCCCGCGACGACGTCGGTGTCCATCCGGTCGCCGACCATCGCGGTGGTCTCGGAGTGCGCGTCGATGCGGTTGAGCGCGGACCGGAACATCATCGGGTTGGGCTTGCCGACGAAGTACGGCTCGCGCCCCGTCGCGGCGGTGATCATCGCCGCGACGGCACCCGTGGCGGGCAGGTCGCCCTCGGCGCTCGGGCCGGTGACGTCGGGGTTCGTCGCGATGAACCGCGCGCCGCCCTGGACCAGCCGGATCGCCTTGGTGATGGCCTCGAACGAGTACGTCCGGGTCTCGCCGAGCACCACGTAGTCCGGGTCGGACGAGGTCAGGGTGTACCCGGACTCGTAGAGCGCGGTCGTCAGGCCGGCCTCGCCGATCGCGTAGGCGGAGCCGTTCGGCACCTGGTCGGCGAGGAAGTCGGCGGTCGCGAGAGCGGAGGTCCAGATGGCCTCCTCCGGCACGTCGATGCCCGCCGCCGCGAGCCGGGCGCGCAGGTCGCGCGCCGTGAAGATCGAGTTGTTGGTCAGGACGAGGAACGGACGGCCGGCGTCGCGCAGCGCCCGGATGAACTCCGGCGCGCCGGGCAGCGGGTGCCCCTCGTGCACGAGGACGCCGTCCATGTCGGTCAGCCAGGAGTGGATCTCGCGGTCCTGCGCGCGGTGCGTCATCCCTCGATGTCCTCACGTGCGACACGCTCGCGCTCGGCGGGCTCGTCGAAGCGTGGGTCACGCTTCGCGCTGCGCGCCCGGAGCAGCTCGACGGCGATCGGAACGACGGACAGCCCGACCACGCCGATGAGGATGAGCTCGATGTTCTCCTTGACGAACGTCACGTTCCCGAGCAGGTAGCCGAGCACCGTGACGCCGACGCCCCACAGCAGGGCCCCGATCACGTTGTAGGACACGAAGTGCCGGTAGCGCATGTTGCCGACGCCGGCCGCGACGGGCGCGTACGTGCGGACGAAGGGGATGAAGCGCGCCACGATGATCGTCCGGCCGCCGTACTTGTCGAAGTAGGCGTAGGTCTGGTCGATGTACTGCTGCTTGAAGAACCGCGAGTCCGGGCGGTTGAAGATCCTCGGTCCCGCCTTGCGACCGATCGCGAAGGCGACCTGGTCACCGATGAACGCGGCGAGGAAGATCGACAGGCACATGAGCCACAGCGGCACCCCGATGCGGTCCTGCGCGACGAGCATGCCGGCCGTGAACAGCAGGCTGTCACCCGGGAGGAACGGGAACAGCAGGCCGGTCTCGATGAAGACGACGAGCACGACGCCGGCGAGCGCCCAGCGGCCGAACGACTCGATCATGTTCTCGGCGTCGAGGAAGTCGGGTCCCAGGGTCGGGACGCCAGCCGCGAGAGCGTCGGCGAGCAGAGGGTCGGCGAGGAGTGCGGTGGCGATCACCCACCCAGGGTACGGGGCGGTCTCTTCGGTCCCGCGAGCCGCTCGAGCCCGCGCTGAGTAGGTTCGGTGACGACCGACCGACCAGCCGGAGGGAGCGCGCGTGAGCGGGCCGCAGGAGGAGCTCCGGGGCGAGCTCGCGCTCGTGGGCGTCAGCCGGTCGTTCGCAGGGCGCCCCGCGCTGGCCGACGTCGGCTTCACCGTGCGTCCGGGGCGCCTCACGGGATTCGTCGGCGCCAACGGCGCGGGCAAGACGACGGCCATGCGGATCGTCATGGGCGTGCTCGCCGCCGACGCGGGCCGGGTCGAGCTCGACGGGCGGGAGCTGACGCCGGACCTGCGGCGACGGTTCGGCTACATGCCGGAGGAGCGGGGCCTCTACCCGAAGATGACGCTCACGGACCAGCTGGTGTACCTCGCCCGCGTGCACGGGCTCGGTGCCGCGACGGCGCGACGCCGGACGGCCGCGCTGCTCGCCGACCTCGGGCTCGCCGACCGGTCGCGCGACCTGCTCCAGACGCTCTCGCTCGGCAACCAGCAGCGCGTGCAGATGGCGGCCGCCCTGGTGCACGACCCGGTCCTGCTCGTGCTGGACGAGCCGTTCTCCGGGCTCGACCCGCTCGCGGTCGACGCGATGGCCGTCCTGCTGCGGGAGCGGGCGGACGCGGGCGTGCCCGTGCTCTTCTCGTCGCACCAGCTCGAGCTCGTGGAGCGGCTGTGCGACGACGTCGTCATCATCGACCACGGCCGCGTCGTGGCCGCCGGTCCCGCGCAGGGCGTGCGGTCGGCCCGAGCCGGCCGGCGCATCCGGGTCGTCGTCGAGCCCGAGCGGGACGACGCCGGCGTGCTGGCGTCCGAGCCCGAGGGTGCGCCGTCGGGCGTCGCGGCCTTCCTCGAGCAGGTGCCCGGGGTGTCGGTCCACCGGCAGGACGGATGGGCGGTCGTCGTCGACCTCGCGGAGGGGGCCGACGACCAGGCGCTGCTCGCCGAGGCCCAGCGCCACGGCCGCGTGCGCGAGCTCACCCCCGTCGTGCCGACGCTCGCCGAGATCTTCCGCGAGGTGGTCCGGTGACCGAGCGGGCGGGCGCGGTGGGCCACGGGCCGGAAGACCGGAGCGCCGGCTCGGGAGCGGCGCCCCAGCTGCACGACGTCGCCGCGCCGCGCGCTTGGACGGCCGTCCGGGTGGTCGCCGCCCGGGAGATCGCGGTCAAGCTCCGCGACAAGGCGTTCATCGGCTCGACCGTGTTCATGCTGCTCCTGGTGACGGCCGCGACGCTCATCCCCGTGCTCATCAGCCAGCAGATCCCCCAGCTGCGCGTCGCCGTGGAGCTGGGGGGTGAGCTGGGTGATGGGCCGGTATCGTATTAACA
>CAUQTR010000332.1:0-3343 GCA_963521045.1 uncultured Actinotalea sp. | reverse complement strand
GCGCCGCCCTGCTTGTCGGGGTGACGGGTGCCCGGGTGCGCTGTCGCCCGGGCGGCCGAGTGGCCGCGCGGACCCTCGTCCACGCTGATCCGCAGCGGCCGTCCCGCGACCCGCGCGCCGCCGAGGCGCCGGAAGGCCTCGGGGGAGAGGTCGGCGTCGATCTCGACGAGGCTGAAGCTCGCGAAGATGTCGATCTTGCCGAGGTCCTTGCCGCTGAGGCCGCCCTCGCCGGTGAGCGCGCCGACGATGGCCTCCGGCCGAGCGCCGTGCGTGTGGCCGACCGCGACGCGGTAGCGCGTGCCCCGGGTGGGGCGGCGAGCGGCGGTGCGCGCACGCTCCTCGCTCGTGAAGGAGATCCGCCCGTCGTCGACCGTGGCGCCGCGAGCAGTCTGCAGCGGGGTGGCCTCGACCTCGTCGCTCGGCTGTGGGCCCTCGTCGCCCACCGCGAGGGCGGCGAGGACGGCGGCCAGCTCGACGGCGTCGACCTCGGACCCGGCGAGAAAGTCGCGCACGGCGGTGCGGTACATGTCGAGGCGACCGGCATCGACGCGCGCGCCGGTGCGGGCGAGCAGGCGCGCCACGCGGTGCGCGGAGACGTCGGCCGGGGAGGGGACGGCGATCTCCTCGAGTCGCTGGCGCGTCGTGCGCTCGATCGCGCGCAGGCGGCCCTGCTCGTTCGGCGTGACGAACGTCAGCGCCGTGCCGGTGCGCCCGGCGCGGCCGGTGCGGCCGATCCGGTGCACGTAGGCCTCCGGCTCGGTCGGGACGTCGAAGTTCACGACGAGGCCGACGCGCTCGACGTCGAGCCCGCGCGCGGCCACGTCGGTCGCGACGAGCACGTCCAGGCTCCCGCCCCGCAGCCGCTCGACGAGCTTCTCGCGGTCCTTCTGGGCGACGTCCCCCGAGATGGTCGCGGCGGAGATGCCGCGCTCGGCGAGCGCGACGCCGACCTCCTCGGCCGCCCCGCGCGTGCGGGTGAAGACGATCGCGGCATCGGCGTCGGACGTCGCGAGCACCCGGGCCAGCGCACCGATCTTGTGCCGGAACGGGACGACGGCGAAGGTCTGGCGGACGTTGGCGACCGTGGACGCCTGCCGGGACGTGGCGATCTGCACCGGGTCCTTGAGGTGCTGGTTCGCGACGCGCACGATCGGCGGCGGCATGGTCGCCGAGAACAGGGCGACCTGACGCTTCTCGGGGGCGCGGCCGAAGATCGAGTCGACGTCCTCCGCGAAGCCCATCCGCAGCATCTCGTCGGCCTCGTCGAGGACGAGGAACCGGATGGCGTCCAGGCGCAGCGTGCGGCGCTCGAGGTGGTCGATGACGCGGCCCGGCGTGCCGACCACGATCTGCGCACCGCGCACGAGCGCGCGCTGCTGCGGGAGGAACGGCGAGCCGCCGTAGACGGCGACCACGTCCACGCCCGGCAGGTGCTGGGCGAAGGTCTCGATGGCCTCCGCGACCTGCATGGCGAGCTCGCGGGTCGGCGTCAGCACGAGCGCCTGCACCTGACGGAGCTCGGGGTCGACCGCCGCGAGGAGGGGCAGGCCGAACGCGGCCGTCTTGCCGGTGCCCGTCTGGGCCACGCCGGTGATGTCCCGGCCCGAGAGCAGGGCGGGGATGGCCGCCTGCTGGATGGGCGTGGGCCGCGTGAAGCCGAGGTCGAGCACGGCGCGCAGGATCGGCTCCGGCAGGCCGAGGTCGACGAGGTCGAGCTCGCGCTCCGGGGACGTTCCCGTCGGGGTGGGGGCAGAGGGCAGCGAAGAGGCAGTCGTGGTCACGGTGTCCGCATCGGTCGAGGTGGGTCAGGCGGGGCTGCGCCGAGGTCGGCGTGCCCGCGCGTCGCTGTCCCGAACTCTCGATCGGCCGGCCGCTGACGACAGGGCCGACTGCACACAGCCGCCGGTGGCCGGCGGTCACACACAGGGAAGGGCGACGTGCTCCTGGGGGATCGCAACCAGTCTACCGGGTCGACCGCACGCGCGCCCCGGCGGGGGCGCGTGACGCTCGACACGGCTCGGGCGCATCACTGCCGGTCGCGACGACAAGCCCTGGGGCTTGTCGGACGCCTTACCAGGCAGCTGGCTTGTAGTCCTTGAGGAACACGCCGTGCACGTCCTCCCCGGCCTCGCCGCGCACGATCGGGTCGTAGACGCGGGCGGCGCCGTCCACGAGGTCGAGCGGCGCGTGGAAGCCCTCCTCGGCGAGCCGGACCTTCGTGGGGTGCGGACGCTCGTCGGTGATCCAGCCCGTGTCGACGCTCGTCATGAGGATGCCGTCACGCAGCATCTCCGCTGCGCTCGTGCGGGTCAGCATGTTGACGGCCGCCTTGGCCATGTTCGTGTGCGGATGGCCAGGGCCCTTGTAGCCGCGTGAGAAGACGCCCTCCATCGCCGAGACGTTGACGACGTAGGTGCGACGGGCCGGGGACGCGGCCAGCGCCGGACGCAGGCGGCTCACGAGGATGAACGGGGCGGTCTCGTTGCAGAGCTGCACCTCGAGCATCTCGAGCGGGTCGACCTGGTCCACCGTGGCGACCCAGCTGTTCGTCTCGTGCAGGTCCGGCAGGAGGCCGCCGGCGTCGATCGCGTCGCCGCCGTGCAGGCGTTCGAGCGACGAGGAGCCTCCGCGCAGGGCCGCGGCCGTCAGCCTGCCGGCCGCCGTGAGCACGCCCGCCGCGTCGTCGTCGTGGTGGGCGACGGGCGCCGTCCCGACGGAGCTGACCAGGGCGGCGGGGTGTGCGTCGCTGGCGTGCTCGAACGTCACCAGGTGAGGCAGGGGACCGTCGGGCAGGGGAGCCTGCTCGGCGTCGACGAGCGGTGCGTACGCGCCGGGGGACCGCCGGACGGTCTGGGCCGCGTTGTTGATGAGCACGTCGAGGGGCCCGGCGGCGGCGACCTCGTCCGCGAGGGCGACCACCTGCGCCGGGTCGCGCAGGTCGAGCCCGACGACCGTGAGCCGGTGGAGCCACTCCGACGAGTCCGGCATCGAGGTGAAGCGCCGCACGGCGTCGCGCGGGAAGCGCGTGGTGACGGTGGTGTGCGCGCCGTCGCGGAGCAGGCGCAACGCGATGTACATGCCGATCTTCGCCCGCCCGCCGGTCAGGAGCGCCCGTCGCCCCGTCAGGTCGGTCCGCGCGTCGCGCCTCGCGTGGTTGAGCTCGGCGCACGCGGGGCACAGCTGGTGGTAGAAGGCGTCGACCCGGGTGTAGGGCTCCTTGCAGATGTAGCACGCGCGCGCCCGCAGCAGCGTGCCCGCGGTGGCGCCCGGTGCGTTCGAGACGAGCGGCAGGCCCGCGGTCTCGTCGTCGATCCGCCGAGGGCTGCCGGTCGCCGTCGCGGCC
>CAUQTR010000331.1:0-3359 GCA_963521045.1 uncultured Actinotalea sp. | reverse complement strand
GCAGGTCGGCCTCGGCCAGCACGCGCGCGACGTCGGCGGCGGGCGGGCTCGCGGTCGACGGCGGCCGCACGGACGGCGGCGAGGAGGCGGGCTACGTCTCCGGCGACCGCTCGGTGACGACCTGGGCCGCCGCCGACCGCACCGGCCCGGTCGAGGTCGTCGGCACCGACTACGCGGGCCAGGCGGTCGACACCACCGCCTGGCAGGGCGACGTCGTCGTGCTCAACACGTGGTACGCCGCCTGCCCGCCGTGCCGCGCCGAGGCGCCCGACCTGGTCGCGATCGCCGGCGAGTACGCGGACCGGGGCGTGCACTTCCTCGGGATCAACGGGACCGACGACGCCGGCGCGGCCCAGCCCTTCGAGCGGACCTTCGAGGTCCCGTACCCCTCGGTGCACGACGTCGACGGCGCCGCGATCGCCGCGCTCCAGGGTGTGGTGCCCGTGCAGGCCGTGCCGACGACCGTCGTCCTCGACCGCGACGGCGACGTGGCGGCGCGGATCCTCGGCCGCGTCGACGCGACCACGTTGCGAGCCCTGCTCGACGACGCGCTCGCCGAGCCGGCCTGACGGTGCGTGCGCATGGGTGACGTCACGGGCACGGTCCTCGGCGGCTCGATGCTGCTCGCCGTGCCGATCGCGGTCCTCGCCGGCCTCGTCTCGTTCGCGTCGCCGTGCGTGCTGCCGCTGGTGCCGGGCTACCTGGGCTACGTCACCGGCATGGCCGGGGCGAGCCGCGGCGCGGGGGCGGGGCGTGCCCACGCCACCGTGACGGCAGGCACCGGGGCGGCGGGAACAGGGTCGGCGCGCGCCGGTACGGCGGGCACGCTCACCGAGGTGCGGCGCGGCCGGCTGCTCGCGGGCGTCGGGCTGTTCGTCGCGGGCTTCACCGTCGTCTTCGTCCTGTTCGGCGTGCTCGCCGGCTCGCTCGGGGCCGCCCTGCTCCAGTGGAGCGACGTCGTCACGCGCGTGCTGGGCGTCGTCGTCGTGCTCATGGGCCTCGCCTTCCTCGGCTGGCTGCCGCTCGGGCAGCGTGAGCGGCGGCTGCACCTGGCGCCGCGGGCCGGGCTGTGGGGCGCCCCGCTCCTCGGGGTCGTCTTCGGCCTCGGCTGGGCACCGTGCATCGGCCCGACCCTCGTCGCGGTCTACACGCTCGCCCTCGACGGGGCCTCAGCCGGCCGCGGTGCGGTGCTGTCGGTGGCCTACTGCGTCGGCCTCGGCCTGCCGTTCCTGCTCGTGGCGCTCGGGCTCGAGCGCTCGGAGCGCGCCCTGGCCTTCCTGCGTCGGCACCGCCTCGCCGTGATGCGCGTCGGTGGCGCCGTGCTCGTCGCGGTGGGCCTCGCGCTCGTCACCGGCCTGTGGGGCGTGTGGACGCAGTCGCTCCAGGGCCTGGTCGCCGGCTTCGACGTGATCCTGTGACGCCCGTGCCCCCCGAACGCCCCGTGCCCCGCGTCCGGCCCGAGGCCGAGCCGGTCCCGTACCGCCCCGAGGGGCTCCTCGACTCGGAGCCCACCGCCGAGGCCACCGCCGAGGCCACCGCCGAGCCCACCGCCGAGCTCACCTCGGACCTCACCCCCGAGCCGCCGCAGCTGCCGCGACTGGGTGTCGGCGGAACGCTCCGCTGGGTCTGGCGTCAGCTGACCAGCATGCGCGTGGCGCTCATGCTGCTCATGCTGCTGGCCGTCGTCGCCGTACCCGGGTCGGTCCTCCCGCAGCGACCGCAGGACCCGGCGGCCGTCGCCCGCTACCTCGGGGACAACCCCGGGATCGGGCCGTGGCTCGACCGCCTGGGCTTCTTCGACGTCTACGCCTCGGTGTGGTTCTCGTCGGTCTACCTGCTGCTGTTCGTCTCGCTCGTCGGCTGCATCCTGCCCCGGCTGCGCGCCCACCTGCGGGCGGTCCGGGCACGTCCGCCGCGTGTGCCGCGTCGGTTCGAGCGCTTCGCGGTCAGGGACGAACGCACGACCGACGCGACGGTCGACGAGGTCCTCACCGCCGTCACGGCGGTGCTCGTCGGCCGCGTGCCGCGCCTGCCGCGCTTCCGGGTCGACGTCCACCGGGAGCCCGACGGCGGTGCGACGGTGAGCGCGGAGCGCGGCTACCTGCGCGAGAGCGGAAACATCCTGTTCCACCTGGCGCTGCTCGGCATCCTCGTCTCCGTCGCGACCGGCCAGCTGCTCCACTACCGCGGTCAGGCGATCGTGGTCGAGGGTCGCGGGTTCGCGAACGCGGTCACGGACTACGACAGCTTCCGGGCGGGCACGGCCTTCGACCCCGCCTCGCTGGTGCCGTTCACCCTCGTCCTCGACCGGTTCACGGCCGAGTTCACCCCCGACGCGCGCGCACGTGACTTCCGCGCCGACGTGACGCTCACCGAGCCCGGCGGGGAGCCCACCGAGCGCACCATCCGGGTCAACCACCCGCTGAGCGCCGGTGCGGCCAAGGTCTACCTCCAGGGCAACGGCTACGCGCCCGACGTCGTCGTCCGCGACGCCACGGGAGAGGTCGCCTTCGCCGGCCCCGTGCCCTTCCTCCCGCAGGACGCCGTCTACACGTCCAACGGCGTGATCAAGGTCCCGGACGTCGCGACGGGCGACCAGATCGGCCTCGTGGGCGTGCTCCTGCCCACCGCGGTCGTCAGCCCGATCGGCGCCGCGTCGGTGCACCCGCAGCCGGACGACCCGTTGCTGGTGCTCACCGTGTGGTCCGGCGACCTGGGTCTGGACGACGGCGTGCCGCAGAACGTCTACGAGCTCGAGCCCGCCGGCATGACGCAGTCCACCGACGCGGACGGTGATGCGGTGACCCTGCTCGTCGCGCCGGGGCAGACCGTCGAGCTGCCCGACGGGCTCGGCTCGATCGAGTGGCGCGGGCTGCCCCGCTTCGTCGCGCTCGACCTGCGCCACGACCCGGCGCTCGGCTGGATCCTCGCGTGCTCGATCGGCGCGCTCGTCGGGCTCGCGGTGTCGCTGTTCACCCCGCGCCGGCGGCTGTGGCTGCGGATCACGCCTGCGGCCGCCGGGGCCCCGGGAGGCGGCGAGGAAGCCGCGAGCAGTACCGGACGTACAGTGGTCGCCGGCGCGGCGCTGGCGCGCGGGGACGACGTCGGGCTCGCGGACGAGCTCGCGCGGGTCATGGACGCCTCGCAGCGCACCCCACGGCACGAAGGGCACGACGATGGATCTCGGTGAGCTGAGCACCCTGCTGGTGTGGGGGGCGACGACCGCGTACGCGGTCGCGCTGGTGGCCTTCGCCGTCGACCTCGCCCGCCTCGCGGACACGCGCGCCCGGGCGGCCCAGCCTGCCCTCGTGGTCGCCGCGGGTGGTGCCGGGGCGATCGCCGGGCCCGACGGTGAGGGC
>CAUQTR010000330.1:0-3366 GCA_963521045.1 uncultured Actinotalea sp. | reverse complement strand
CGCCGGAGCAGCGGGGGCCGCCGGTGCCGTCGACGCCGAGGCGGCCGGCGTCGACGTGCCCGCCGCCGGGGAGGGCTCGCTGACGGCCTCGTAGGCGTCGGCCGGGATGGGCTCGTACGAGCCCGTCTCGAGCTGGCGCGTGCGCTCCTGCGTCGTGTAGATCCCCAGCGAGGCGCGCGTCTCGAACGGCAGGTAGTCCAGTGCGAGGCGACGGAAGATGTAGTCCATCATCGACTGCGCCATGCGGATGTCCGGGTCGTCCGTCATGCCCGCCGGCTCGAACCGCATGTTGGTGAACTTCTGCACGTAGGTCTCGAGCGGCACGCCGTACTGCAGCGCCACCGAGATCGCGATCGAGAAGGCGTCCATCACGCCGGCGAGCGTCGAGCCCTGCTTGCCCAGCTTGACGAACAGCTCGCCGAGGCCGTCGCCCGGGTAGGAGCCGGCGGTGATGTACCCGTCGGCACCGCCGACCGTGAACGACGTCGTCAGCGAGGTGCGCTGACGCGGCAGGCGCTTGCGGGTGGCCCGCGCCGGCGCCGTCTCGCTGACCGGGGCCGCGGCAGGCGTCGCCGAGAGCGCCTCGACGGCCGAGTCGGCCCCCTTCGCCTTGGCGTCCGACAGCGGCTGGCCGACCTTGCAGTTGTCCCGGTAGATCGCGAGCGCCTTGATGCCCATCTTCCAGGACTTGAAGTAGATCTCCTCGATCTCCTCGACCGTGGCCGACTCCGGCATGTTGACCGTCTTGGAGATCGCGCCCGAGATGAAGGGCTGGACCGCGGCCATCATCCGCACGTGGCCCAGGGGCGAGATCGCCCGCTCGCCCATGGCGCAGTCGAAGACCTCGTAGTGCTCGGTCTTGAGCCCGGGCGCGTCCACGACGTGGCCGTGCTCGGCGATGTACTCGACGATCGCCTCGACCGTCTCCTCGGCGTAGCCCATGCGGCGCAGCGCGCGCGGGATCGTCTGGTTGACGATCTGCATCGAACCGCCACCGACGAGCTTCTTGAACTTGACCAGCGAGAAGTCGGGCTCCACGCCGGTGGTGTCGCAGTCCATCATGAAGCCGATGGTCCCGGTGGGCGCGAGCACCGACGCCTGCGCGTTGCGCCAGCCGTTGCTCTCGCCGATCCGGTTGCCCTGCGCCCACACCTTCGTCGCGGCCGCGTGGATCGCGCCGTCCATCGAGCCGAGCGTGCGGATGTCGTCGTTGGCTGCGGCGTGCTTGCGCATGACGCGCTTGTGGCCGGCCTCGTTGCGCTGGTAGCCGTCGTAGGCGCCGACGACGCCCGCGAGCTCGGCCGAGCGCTTGTACGCGGTGCCGGTCATGAGAGAGGTGATCGACGCGGCCAGGGCGCGACCGCCGTCGGAGTCGTAGCCGTGACCCGTCGCCATGAGGAGCGCACCGAGGTTGGCGTAGCCGATACCCAGCTGGCGGAACGTGCGGGTCGTCTCGCCGATCGCCTCGGTCGGGAAGTCGGCGAAGCAGATCGAGATGTCCATCGCCGTGATGACGAGCTCGACCGCCTTCTCGAAGCGCTCGACGTCGAAGGTGTCGTCCTCGCGCAGGAACTTCAGGAGGTTGAGCGAGGCGAGGTTGCACGACGAGTTGTCGAGGTGCATGTACTCCGAGCACGGGTTGGACGCCGTGATCCGCCCGGACTCCGGGCTCGTGTGCCAGTCGTTGATCGTCGAGTCGTACTGCAGACCCGGGTCGGCGCACTCCCACGCGGCCTTGGCGATCTTGCGGAACAGACCCTTGGCATCGACGGTCTCGATGACCCGGCCGTCCTGGCGGGCGCGCAGCCCGAAGGTGCCGCCGTCCTCGACCGCCTGCATGAACTCGTCGGAGACGCGGACGGAGTTGTTGGCGTTCTGGTACTGCACCGAGACGATGTCGCGACCGCCCAGGTCCATGTCGAAGCCGGCGTCGCGCAGCGCGCGGATCTTGTCCTCCTCGCGCGCCTTGGTCTCGACGAACTCCTCGATGTCCGGGTGGTCGACGTCGAGCACGACCATCTTGGCCGCGCGACGCGTGGCGCCGCCCGACTTGATGGTGCCGGCGCTCGCGTCCGCGCCGCGCATGAAGGAGATCGGGCCGCTCGCCGTGCCGCCCGAGGACAGGAGCTCCTTGGACGACCGGATGCGCGAGAGGTTGAGGCCGGCGCCGGAGCCGCCCTTGAAGATCATCCCCTCCTCGCGGTACCAGTTGAGGATCGAGTCCATCGTGTCGTCGACCGCGAGGATGAAGCACGCGCTCACCTGCTGGGGCGACGGCGTCCCGACGTTGAACCACACGGGGGAGTTGAACGAGAACACCTGGTGCAGCAGCATCCAGGTCAGCTCGTGCTCGAAGACGGTCGCGTCCTCGTCGCTCGCGAAGTAGCCGAAGTCCCGGCCGGCCTTCGTGTAGGTCAGCACGACCCGGTCGATGAGCTGCTTGAGGCTCCACTCGCGCGACGACGAGCCGACCGCGCCGCGGAAGTACTTGGTCGTGACGATCGTCGTCGCGTTGAGCGACCACGACGTGGGGAACTCGACGCCCTTCTGCTCGAAGATCGTCTCGCCGGACTTCCAGTTCGTCTGGACGACGTCACGGCGGTCCCACTCGACCTCGTCGTAGGGGTGCACGCCCGCCGTGGTGAACACGCGCTCGACGGTGAGGCCGCGCTTGCGCGACCGGTTGCCGCGGGCGCCGGTCTTGCCGGTGGACTCCGAGGTCTCTGTCATGACTTCTCCTTCAGGCCGGTCGCGCGGCCGGTCGGCGGTGCGCGTGGGCGGGACGGTGCTGGTGGGGCTGCTCGAGCTGGCGATGCGTGGTGGTGCGGGCGACAGGGATGGAACGGGTCGTGCTGGTCGATCTGGCCGAGCTGGGCGGCCGGTCGGTCCTGCTGCGTCACGTGCGGTCCTGCTGCGTCAGGGGTGGCGAGGCCGGGCGTCTGGTGCGTCCCCGCGCCCGTGCACAGGCCGTGCCGCACGGCTTGCACAGGAGCCCGGTGATCTGCACAGATCGGTGCACAGGTTCATGCACAGTTCCGGCCGCTCACCACTACAGGTGCCTAACTTACAACCGTGGAACCACTAGATGTAGTGCCAGCAGCAAGATCTTTCCGCTGACGGCGGAGCCGCCGCGACCCGGGACGCGTCGCCGCAGGCCAGCGCGCTGATGACATTGGTGCGGCAGATCGAGGAGGTCGAGACGGCTCGGCGTGTCCCGCATCCCGGCGTGTCGTCGCGCACCGGCGAACCGGGACGAAACCGGCGTCGTCACCGCAGCCCGTGACCCGACGGGACGCCGGACCGCCGGAGCGTCGGTCGACGGCGTGTCAGCCCGTGGGCGGCACCGCGCGGCGCGCCGGCGCGAAC
>CAUQTR010000329.1:0-3385 GCA_963521045.1 uncultured Actinotalea sp. | reverse complement strand
GGGCCTGGTCGTGCTCGCCCTGGCGCGGTGGCTGGTGACGCGCACCGTCCGCTCGGTCGTCGAGGGCGGGGCGCGGGTGCGGCGCGGTGCCCGCCGCCTGCTCATGAGCACCCGGGTCGGGGCCGTGGTGGCGGACGCCAACCCGCTCATGGTCGCCCGCCGCGTGCAGCGCGCCGAGACGATGGGCTCGGTCCTGCGCTCGACGGCCGCGCTCGTGGTCGGGATCGGCGTGCTCACGGTGGTCGCCAACATCAACGACTGGGACCTGGGCCCGGTGATCGCGTCCGCCGGGGTCGTCGGCGTCGCGCTGGGCTTCGGCGCGCAGACGCTCGTGAAGGACTTCCTGTCGGGCATCTTCATGCTGGTCGAGGACCAGTACGGCGTGGGCGACGTCGTGGACCTCGGGGAGGCGTCCGGGACGGTCGAGGCCGTGGGGCTGCGGGTCACCCAGGTGCGCGACCTCCAGGGCACCCTCTGGTACGTGCGCAACGGCGAGGTCCTGCGCGTCGGCAACAAGACGCAGGGCTGGTCGCGGGCGATCGTGGAGGTGCGCGTGAGCCTCGACCAGGACGTCGACGCGGTCGCGGCGACGCTCCGGACCACGGCCGCGACGCTCGTGGGCGACGAGGAGATCGGGCCCCTCCTGCTCGACGAGCCCGAGGTGACGTCGTTCGAGGACCTCACCGGCGAGTCGGTGATGCTCCGGGCCATGGTCAAGACGGCCCCGTCCAAGCAGTGGGAGGTGCAGCGCGCGCTGCGCTCCCGCATCCGGACCGCGCTGGCCACGCAGGGCGTCCCGCTCGCGCTCCCCCGGCGGGAGGTCCTCGTCGAGCGCGAGGGTCCGCGGCGCGGCACCGGCGAGGGTCACGACCAGAGCAGCAGCGGCTGACCCTCCTCGACCCGCTCGCCGGGCTCGACGAGGAGCACGACGTCGTCCGGCCGCGAGCGCAGCGCCACGAGGGGGCACAGGGTCGACCGCCCACCACCGCGGACGTCGGCCGGGGACCAGGCCAGCAGCGGTTGCCCGCGCTCGACCCGGTCGCCGTCGGTCGCCGCCACGGCGAACGTCCCGGGCAGCTCCGCGGTGTCCAGCCCGAGGTGCACCAGCACGGCGCGCTCGTGGTCGGCCTGCACCATGAGGGCGTGGGGGTAGACGCCGGTGAGCTGCCCCGGGCACGGCGCGACGACCACCACGCGGCCGCGCCCTGCGCCGTCGGGGCCGTCCGGACCGGCGGACGGCTCGTCCGGCAGGATCGCGAGGCCCTGGCCGACCACGGCGTCGGCGAACACCGGGTCGGGCACCTCCGCGAGGTCGACGACGGTGCCCGTCATCGGGGAGACGAGCTGCAGGGTGGCGCGGTCCGGCCGTCCCCTCATCGTCCCCCCCGGGTCGCTCCGGCCTAGCTCGGTCGTGCCCGCCGGACGGCGCGCGCGAGCACCGTGAGATCCGGCAGGCACGCGTCAGCCTCTCCCAGCGTCGCAGCATCGACGCCGGTCGTCACCCCCAGGACGAACCCGACGCCCGCGGCCCGCGCCGACGTCACGCCCGCAGGCGAGTCCTCGGCCGCGACCATCCCCGCGGCCGCGCCGTCGGCGCCGTCCGAGGAGGTGACGCGCTCCGTCACGGCGAGGCGGACGCCCCGGACGTACGGCTCGGGGTCTGGCTTGCCCTCGGTGCAATCCTCCGCCGTGACCATCGGCGGGGGGGCCACGCCCGTCACGGCGAGCAGGAGCTCGACGGCGCCGGCCGCCCAGGCCCGGCGCGCCGAGGTCACGACCACGGCCGGCAGACCGACGGCGGCGCACGCCACGAGCAGCTCGGACGCACCGGGCACGGGCAGCGGACGCAGGCTGGTCTGTCGCAGCACGTCGATCACGCCCTCGGTGAGCTCCGCCGGGTCCTCGCCGCGCCACGGACCGTCCAGGACCGGGAACACCTCGGTCGCGCGCCGGCCCATGAACTGACGGACGACGTCGTCGGGCACCTGCCACCCCCGGGACGCGAAGTACGTCGCGAAGGCCGCCCGGTGCACCGGCTCGCTGTCGACGAGCGTGCCGTCGAGGTCGAGGAGCAGGGCAGCGCCGGGACGGCCGAGCAGCTCCGCGAGCGCGTCCTCGACCTCGACCGGCGTCGGCGTCCCCGCCGTCAGTCCCACTCGAGGAACGGGGTGCCCACCGTGACGTGGTCGCCCGGCGCGACGAGACCACGGACGGCGCCCGGGTCGCCCTGCACGGCGACGACCGGCACCACGGGCGAGCGACCGCCGGCCGCCACCGCGGCGGGGTCCCAGCTGACGACGCGCTCACCGGAACGGACCTGCGTACCCTCGGCGACGTGCAGCGTGAAGCCCTCGCCCCCGAGCTGCACGGTGTCCAGGCCGAGGTGGACCAGGACGGCTCGGTGCTCGTCCAGCTGGACGACGAACGCGTGCGGGTGCAGCTTGACGACGGTCCCGTCGGCCGGCGAGACGGCGTCGGACGGGGCGCCGTCGGCGCTGTCCGGGTCCACCGCGAGCCCCGGCCCGACGATGGCGCCCGCGAACACCGGGTCGGGCACGTCGGCCATCGCGAGCACGGTCCCGGCCACGGGTGCGACCAGGGTCAGCGGCATCAGCGCAGGTCCTCGATGTCCGACGCCAGCGTGTCGGCCTCGGGTCCGACGACGACCTGGACGACCTTGCCGGACCGCACGACGCCGAACGCGCCGGTGGCCTTGAGGGCGGCCTCGTCGACGAGCGACGGGTCCTCCAGCTCGACCCGGAGCCGCGTGATGCACGGCTCGAGGTCGATGATGTTCGCGTCACCGCCGAGGGCCGCCAGGATCTGCTCAGCCTTGGTCATCGAGTTCCTCCTCGTTCACGACGACGGCCCTGTCGCCGACCGTCAACAGTAGTCACATCAGCTCTTCGAGCTCGCTCGCGAGCACGTCGACGCTCGGGCCGACGACGACCTGGACGACGCGCCCGGCGACCATGACGCCGTGCGCGCCGGCGGCGCGCAGCGCCTGCACGTCGATCTGGCCGACGTCGCGCACCTCCGACCGCAGCCGGGTCGTGCACGGCTCGATGTCGACGATGTTCGCCACGCCGCCGAGGGCGGCGAGGATCCGGGAGGCCCGGTCGTCGGTTGTCACCAGCTCACTCCTCCCCTCGGTCGGCCGACGGGCCGCCGTGACCCGCCGTCGCCATCTGCCCGCTCTCGATCTGCCCGCTCTCGCCGGGCACCATGCCCAGCACCACGGCGGCGTCGCTGCGCGGCGTCAGCGCCGGCCGCGGTGCGCGCAGCGGGACCCACAGCACGTACCGGTCCGCACGGTAGCCGGACCGGGAGTACGCGCACGCCACGTCCCCCGCGAAGGTACGCCGCGCGACGCGCAGCACGGCGG
>CAUQTR010000328.1:0-3396 GCA_963521045.1 uncultured Actinotalea sp. | reverse complement strand
CCCCTCCGCAACCGACTTCCTTTTCGCCTCACCCCCCTTTTTGGTCTCATTCACCTTCAACCCCCCAGTCCCCCCCCGCGGGCTCCTGCCCGGCGGCCCGGCGGGGGACTACGACGCCTCCCCGGGCGGGGCCGGCGGAGCGGCGCAGTCGTCCTCGGCCGACGCGCCGCACGACCGGCCGTTCCACGAGGCCACCGGCTCGCACGCGCCGCCCGTCGCCGCGGCCGCCTTCACGCTGCTCGTCGCGCTGGCGATCCAGTTCGCCGACACCACCGCCGCCAAGAGCACGTTCGACGTGGTCTTCAACGTCTCGGGGGTCGCCTCCTGGTCGATGGCTGTCGCGGTGACCCTGGCCGCGTTCACGTCGGCGCTCGAGCTCGGGCACGCCGTGCGCAAGCTCACCGAGCCCGCACCGCCGAGCCCGGCCAGGCTGCGCGCCCGCCAGCTCGCGGTCGTCGGGCTGGGCACCTTCTGGCTCGGGCTGGGCGCGGCGATGTTCCTGCTCAGGCTGCTCGAGGGCATCGTCCTGGAGGATCCCTCGCTCACGTGGCAGAGCCAGCTGCCGACCGCCGCCATCATCGGCCTCCTGTACGGCCTCGCCGGCGCTGCGGTCATCGGGCAGGGCTACCGCCTGGCGAACTCCAAGCGGAAGGCTCTGGCCTCCGCCCAGCGCTCGCTCCGCACGACGGCGCCCGCGCTGGCCTTCGACAAGGCGTCACTGGCCGTCGTGGAGGACGCGCTGCGGCGCTGGGACGTCGAGGTCATCGCCCGTCTCAACGACAGCCGGCAGGTGCGGCTCGACCAGATCGAGGCGACCAAGGCCCTGATCGGCGACCACGCTCGCCTGGTCCTGGCCACCGAGCTGGGACGGGTCGGCGAGACGACGCCCGTCCTTCGCACCCCGCACGCCGTACCGGCTCTGCCCGACGGGACGGCCGAGCCGCCCGCCGGGGCCTGACTGCCGGTACGCCGCCCACACCTCGGCACCGGAGCCGCTCTCAGCAGCGGCCTCGGTCCGCTCGATCCGATCCGCCATGGAAGGAGGTGAGTCGAATGGCGAAGAAGTCCAGCTGCTGCGGCGAGAGCCTCACGTACGACAACGACGGGCGAGGCAAGCCCCGTTGCTCGAAGTGCGGCTCGAGCCAGTAGCACCATCCGCGGTTCCGGCCCGAGACCGGGCCGGAGCCGCGGCCACCCGGTCGACAACTCTCTCGACGCATCGGAAGGAGGTGATCCGCATGAGCCAGACCGCTTCTGCGCACCGCACCCGGGACCACACCCAAGTGCACCGCTGCCGGTCCCGCGCCTGCGGCAAGGCGTTCTGGGCCAAGGCCAGCTGGAACCGCGTCCAGGTGAGGTGCCCGCACTGCGGCACCATCAACTGACGGTAACCGGCGCCAGGTCCGCACCGTCGTGCAGCGGCCCGACGAAGGCGTACGCCGACCACACCGCCGGCTCCACATGCCGCGGCGCGCCGACCGGCGCCACCCGAAGGATCGCCGCGCGGACCGCGGCCGCGGGGAACGGCTGCCGGAGCGCGTCCGCGAGGGTTCGGTCGAGGAGCGCGGTCAGGCGGATGTCGGGCAACGGCCAGGTCGTGGCGACGACGTGCCGGGCGCCGGCCAGCACGAACCCTGCCGTGAGTCCGAGCCACTCCCACGCGCTCGATGCGACGTCCGGCACCTCGCCACCGGTCACCACGTCCCGCGCGCCCGTGGCGAGGCTGTCGCACATCGCGAGCAGCGCCCGATCCGGCACCCGAGGCCCGGCACCGGGGCCGGCCTGGACGAGGTCCCGCAGGGACAGCACCCCGTCCGCGAGTGCGATCCCTCCGGCCGCGGGCTGCCCGGGCGGCGGGTACGCGTAGTGCGCGATCGCGCAGAACACGCCGGACGGGTCCGCCGCGGCGAGCGCGTCGACGAGCACGCGCCGCGTGGTGCCGCACTCCAGGACGGTCTGTGAGGCCTCGGGCGCCTCGGCGCATTCGAGCCGTGTCATCGCCGGGTCGGGATCGACCACCGCGAGCGTGACCGGCACGGTGGCGGCCGGCGGCGGCTCCGCGGGCCGCAGGGTCGACAGAAGTGCAGGTGCAGGGATGTGCCCGACGAGCGCGTGGTCGATGACCCGACCGCCGCCGGGCACCAGGAGCGCGTTGAGCGGAAGCGCGGCGAGCGGCCCGCTCAGACTCACGAGCAACGGGACAGGACGCTCGGTGGGCGTCGCCGCGAGCACACCGACGAGCGGGGACGGCAGGAACGCCTGGCCGGCGCCCGCCAGCAGCGCCCCGCGCGCGCCCTCGGGCGCAGCCGAGCCGAGCAGCGGACTGAGCGCCATGCGCTGCGCGACGCGGGCGTCGTCCTCGTGCGCCTGCGCGATCGGGAGCGCGTCGAGCACGGAGTCCAGCACAGCCCGGCCGTCGCTGCCGGGCACGAGGTCGGTCGAGCCCCACGACCATCGGCCCGACGGGTCCCGGGTGGACCACCAGTAGCGGTCGGCGCCGACGCATCCCGACCAGTACCAGCCGCGTGCCCCCGCGGTCGCGGACACCAGCGCGTCGAGGTCGAGCTCGTCCTGCGCCGCGCGGCTCACCCACGACGCACCCGCCACGAGCACCGCCGCCGTGGGGAGCACGGGATCGACACCGACCGTGAGCAGCGCGGCATCCACCTGGCGCTGCCGCCGGTCCGTCGCGGACGCTGCCGACTGCGGCGGTCCGGCCTGCATGGGCCCGGGGTTGAGCAGCGCGTCGAGGTAGGTGCGCAGCGTGTCCGCCGACTCGTCGGCCCCGACCGGGACCGCCTGCGCCCGAACGGTTTCGATGAGTTCGGCGACCAGCTGCGCGTCGTCGGTCTCACCGCCGATGCGCAGCGCCAACTCGTACGCGTCGGCGTTCATGCGCACCCAGCCGCGCCGCCAGCTCGAGGCGGGCAGGCGGTAGCGCACGGCCTGGAGCCCGTCGAGCGCGACGAGCAGGTACGGCAGCGCTGCGGCCGCACCCTGGGCGAGGTGCAGCGCCTCGGCCCGCACCAGGTACGCGGCCGACCGCACCGTGACCTCCGCGAGCTCGTCGGCCCGACGGACCGCGAGCGCGGACTGCTCGAGCGCCCGCTCGGTGTCCCCCTGCTGCATCGCGACCCGGGCGTCGAGCACGCTCCACCGCGCGAGATGCGCCGACGACTCGCCGAACCGGCCCTTCGTCGCGCTCGACGGCGCCACCTGCGCGAGCACCCACTGGGCGCCCGACGCATTGCCGACGGCGAGCATCATGCGCGCCAGGTGACCCTCACTGACGAGAACCCCGTCCAGGTCGCCCGTGCGCGCCGCCCGCCACCGCAGCGGCGTCAGCAGCGCGACGGCGCCTTCGAGGTCGCCCGCGGCGATCGCGCGGTCGACGAG
>CAUQTR010000327.1:0-3403 GCA_963521045.1 uncultured Actinotalea sp. | reverse complement strand
TCGTGTGCTCGAACCGGTTCTGGTACGCACCCAGCTCGGCACGCGCCGTCGACACGTTCTTGATCTGCGTGTCGATGTGACCGATCGACTTCTGCGCGTTGCCGTGCGTCTCGAAGTTGATCCCGGTCGTGACGCCGGCGCCGGCGAACGCGGCCTCGTCGGCGTTGACCGTCACGGCGGTCGAGACCGTGGAGACGTTCGCGCTGGTGAGGTTCACCGCGATCGCCGAGTTCGTGTCGCCGTCCGCGCCGACCTGGAAGTTCAGCGTGCCCGCACCGTTGAGGAGCTTGGTGCCGTTGAAGTTCGTCGACTGCGCGATGCGGCCGAGCTCGGCCTGGAGGCTGCTCGCCTCCGTCGTGATGTTCGCGCGGGCCTCGGCGTTGTTCGAGTCGTTCGAGGCCTGGACGCCGAGGTCACGCATGCGCTGCAGGATGCTGTGGACCTCGGTCAGGGCGCCTTCAGCGGTCTGCACGACCGAGATGCCGTCCTGGGCGTTGCGCGCGGCGACCTTGAGCCCGCCGACCTGCGAACGCAGGCCCTCGGAGATCGCCAGACCGGCCGCGTCGTCGGCCGCACGGTTGATCCGGAAGCCCGAGGAGAGCTTCTCCAGCGACTTGGACAGGTCGTTCTGCGTGTTGGACAGGTTGCGGTAGCTGTTGACCGCCGCGATGTTCTGGTTGATCGAGAGACCCATGACAACTCCTCCGTGATTCGGGCCGGACTACGCCGCCCATCCATGGGCTGGCACCTGTTGATCGGCGGTGCCCCGTCGGCGTTGAGGCTTTCGCTGCGATCTCTTCCCGGACGGTGCGACGGCGGCGCCGTCAGCCGACGGCGAGCTCGCGCTCGGGGGCCATGTAGTCGTCGTGAACGCCGGCGCGCTGCGTCGGGACCACGCCGACCGTGCCCGCCGTCGCGGTGAGGGCGGCACGTGCCGCGACCTCGGCGTAGTACGCCTGCCGGCGACGCTCGGCGACGCCGTCGGGCCGCTCGGACCGCTCGAGCAGGTCGGGGTCGAGGCTCGCGTTCATGCCGTCCTTGAGCATCGACAGCGCGGCGGTGCGCAGCTGGCTGATGCGGGACTGGGTGACGCCCAGCTCATCGGCCAGCTCGACGACCGGGCGGTCGTGGAAGAACAGCTCCTCCACCACGTAGCGCATGCGCTCGGGCAGGGCCGCCACACCGGCGCGGAGGTACTGCAGCCGCTCGCTGGTCAGGAGGCTCTCCTCCGGGCCTGCCCCGACGGCGACGACCGAGTCTGCGATGACACCGTTGTAGGCGTCGATGCTGACGACGCGGACGTCGGCGTCGCTGCGGGCGGCGTCGATCTCCTCGACGGCCATGCCGGTCGCCTCCGCCAGCTCCGTGCGCGAGGGGGCGCGGCCCAGCGTGGCGGTCAGCTCGTCGGCGACCTCGCTCAGCCGGCGGGCCCGGCGGCGGGCGCCGCGGGACACCCAGTCCATCCCGCGCAGCTCGTCGATGAGCGCGCCCTTGATGCGCAGCGACGCGTAGCGGGCGAACGGGACGCCCGTCGTCGGGTCGTACGCCTTCGCTGCCTTGACCAGTGCGAACGCACCGGCGGAAGCCAGGTCCGAGCGGGACACGTAGGACGGGACGCGGCTCAGGGTCGCGTTCACGTGGTAGCCGACGAGCGGGAGGTTCTCGATGACGAGAGCGGCGTCGGACTGGTCTGCGGTGGTCACCCACGAGGTTTCGGGACCGGCTCGTGAGCACTTGAGAGGCCGTCGCGGGTGAAGACCCCGGGGGCCCTCCCCCGGCCTCGAGACCGATCATGTGCACGCTCACAATGCCCGGATCCGTCCCCCCACCAACCCCACCAGAGTCGGACGTGTCCGACTTGGGCGTGTGACGTACGTCACATGCGCGCTTCTCACCCGGTCGCACCAACTCATGGCATGGAAAAGGTCACAGGGGTGGGCGCCCGGCCGATGAGAGGTTCGGTGACGCACCGAACCTCGGCGCAGCACACCGACGCAGGACACCCGGCGGCCACTCCCGGCGCGACCGCAGCACGGCACGACGGACGTAAGGACTGACGACATGGGCCTCGACGCGCTCTCCGCCGTGCTGTGGCACGAGCGCAAGCTCCTCGAGCTGCTGCTCTTCAAGCTGGAGGAGGAGCAGCTCGTGCTCAGCAGCGGGCGCACGCAGTGGCTCGGCCACGCGACGCGCGAGGTGGAGTCCGTGCTCGACCAGATCCGCACGGCCGAGCTCGGCCGCTCGGTCGAGGCCGACGCCGCCGCCCGCCAGCTCGGGCGCCCCGAGGGTGCGAGCCTGCTCGAGCTCGCCCGGCACGCCTCCCCGCCGTGGGACGAGCTGCTGACCGAGCACCACGCGGCCTTCGTGTCGTTGACCGACCAGATCAACGGTCTCGCCGAGGGCAACCGCGACCTGCTCGCGACGTCGCACCGCGCCACGCAGGAGACGCTGATGAGCCTGCAGGAGAGCGTGCAGACCTACGACCCGCGCGGCGCCGCCGCCTCGACGACGTCCAGCATGCTGCTGGACCGGGCCCTGTGATCGCCGGATGAGCACCTTCTCGGGCCTGTCGACCGCCCTGTCCTCCCTCACCGCGCAGCGCCAGGCGCTCGAGGTCGCGGGCCAGAACATCGCCAACGCGAACACCGCCGGCTACACGCGCCAGCGCGCCGACCTCTCCTCGGTCACGGCGCTCTCGGCACCGTCGATGTTCTCCAGCGCGCAGGCGGCCGGCAACGGCGTGCGCGTCAGCGACATCACGCGGATGGACGACACGTTCCTCGACGCGCGCCTCCGGGCGACGACCGCCGGGGCAGCGCTGCACCAGACGCGGGCCGCCGCGCTCGGCAGGCTGGAGAGCACGATCACCGAGCCCGGCTCGACCGGTCCCGGGGCGGCGCTCAGCAGCTTCTGGGCCGCCTGGCAGGGTGTCGGCAACGACCCCGACGACCCCTCGGCACGCAAGGTCCTGCTCGGCGACGCGGGCGCGCTCGTCGCGCAGATCAGCGACGGGTACCGCAGCGTCGAGACGCAGTGGTCCCAGACCCGGACCGCCGCGCAGACGATGGTCACCGAGGTGAACACCGCCGCGACGGCTGTCGCCGAGCTCAACGAGGCGATCCGCTCGGTCCTCGTCTCGGGCGGCTCGGCGAACGAGCTCATGGACCGGCGCAGCCAGCTCGTCACCACGCTGTCCGGCCTCGTCGGGGCCAGCTCGCGCGAGCGCGCCGACGGCACCCTCGACGTCGTCGTGGGGGGCAACGCCCTCGTGCGCGGCTCCGCGGTGAACCCGGTCGCGGTGCACGGCTCCTTCACGATGGCCGGCGGGATCGGCGAGCCACCCGCCGCGCTCGACCCGGTGCGCGTCTCCTGGGCGGACGGCACGCCCCTCTCGCTCGAGGGC
>CAUQTR010000326.1:0-3404 GCA_963521045.1 uncultured Actinotalea sp. | reverse complement strand
GAGCCCCGAGGACGGGCGGGGTGGCGAGGACCGGCGGAGCCCCGAGGACGGGCGGCGTTCCGAGGCGCGCCGGGACGGGCGGCCCGTCGAGCGGCGCCGTCATGACGAGCGTGGTCGCGGCGACGACGTAACCACGTGCCGCGAGGCGGCGGTCGAGGTCCACGGGGCGCGAGCCCCGGCAGACCCGCACGACGGCGGGCAGGCCGTACTCGCGGTAGAGCTCCTCGACACGGTCGAGCGCCTGCTCCGGGTCCGCGGGCTCGCCGAGAGCGACCACGCTGTTCGCGCGGCGGGTGAACCCGCCCGACCGGCCGACCTGCCAGCCCTCGACGTCGATCACCTCGAGCGGACGCCAGGTCGCGACTTCCACGCGCAGGCCCGGCGCGCCGGGGCTGCCGGGGCTGCCCGACCCAGGATCCGGCACCGGCGGGTCCGTGGCCGTCACGCGGCGCCGAGCGGGCCCACGTAGACGAGCAGCGTGTAGTCCGGGTCGTCCCCCCAGTCGCGCTCGGGCGCTCGCACGAGGCCCAGCCGCTCGTAGAGGCGCTGCGCGTGGCGCATGGTGTCGATCGTCGTGAGGGCGAGCGTCCGGGCGCCGCGGGCCCGCGCGAGGTCCATCGCGGCGCGCACGAGCAGCTCGCCCACCCCTCGACCCCGGGCCCCGGGGTGGACGGCGAGCATGCGGATCTCGGCCTCGTGCTCGGCAGCGATCTCGGCGTAGGGCGACCCCGGCTCGGCGAGGGTCACCGTGCCGAGCACCGCACCCGCCGCGCCGACCGGGTCGACGGCGACCAGGACGTGCGCGTGCTGGGCGCGGTCGCGTGCTGCCCGCAGCTCGTCGACGTACTCGTGCTCCGGGTCGATCAGCCCGTCGGCGACGTAGGCCTCGACCACGAGGGCACCGACCTCCTCCAGCTCCTCGGGGCGGACGGACCGGACCTCGACGGGCGCGCGCCGCCCGGGTGGAACGGTCACTCCTCGGCCTCCGCACCCCGCGAGGCGTCGGCGTCGGCCGCGGGCGTCACGCCCTCCGGCGCGTCGGCGTCCGCGTCCGACCCGCCGTCCTCGCCGCCGGTCACCGCCGCGAGCCCGCCGGCGAGCAGAGCCACGAACCCCGCCTCGTCGAGGATGCGCAGGCCCAGCTCGCGCGCCTTCGCCTCCTTGGTGCCCGCGTTCTCCCCGACCACGACGGCGTCGGTCTTCTTCGAGACGCTCCCCGACGCCTTGCCGCCGCGAGCGAGGATCGCCTCCTTGGCGCCGTCGCGCGAGAAGCCCTCGAGGGACCCGGTGACCACGACGGTGACGCCCTCGAGGGTCCGCTCGACCGTCTCGTCCCGCTCGTCGACCATGCGCACGCCCGCGCGGCGCCACGACTCGACGATCTCCCGGTGCCAGTCCTCGGCGAACCAGTCGACGATCGACTCCGCGATGATCGGCCCCAGCCCCTCGACCTGCGAGAGTCGCGCCACCACCTCGTCGCGCTCACCCTCGAGGGCCGCCTGCAGCGCGGTCATCGACCCGAAGTGCTGAGCCAGTGCGCGCGCCGCCGTCGGGCCGACGTTCCGGATGCTCAGCGACACGAGCACGCGCCAGAGCGGCTTCGTCTTCGCCGCCTCCAGCTCGTCCAGCAGGGTGACGGCTGCCGCCGACGGCGCCCAGGACGGCAGCGTCCTGCCCTCCGCCTCCGCCGCGCGCTCCTCGGCGCGCGTGCGGGTGACGCGCCGACGGAAGGGTGCCCGTCGGCGGACCACGCCGTCCTCGTCGGCGCGCGGCTCTCCCGTCTCCGGGTCCCGGACGACCACCTCGATCTCGGCCAGCCGTTCGAGGCTCGCGGCGCGGACCCGCTGCCGCAGCTCCTCGTCCGCGTCGACCGGGTAGCCGACGAGCGCGAAGAGGTCGCCGTCGCTCACGACCGGCGGGGTCTCGGGCACCTCGGGCTGCGTGAGCGCCGCGGCGGTGACCTCTCCCAGCGCCTCGATGTCGAGGCCGCCCCGCGAGCCGATGTGCTCGACGCGCCCGCGCACCTGGGCCGGGCACGTGCGGGCGTTCGGGCAGCGCAGGTCGACCTCCCCCTCGCGCAGCGCGCGCAGCGGGGTGTCGCACTCCGGGCAGGTGGCGGGCATGACGAACTCGCGCCGCGGCCGGTCGTCGTCGTCCGCCCGCGGCGCCGGGCCGACGATCTCGGGGATGACGTCACCCGCCTTGCGCAGGACGACGACGTCCCCGATCCGCACGCCCTTGGCGCGCACGACGTCCTGGTTGTGCAGCGTGGCCATCGCCACGGTCGACCCCGCGACGACCGCGGGCTCCATGACGCCGTAGGGCGTCACGCGACCCGTCCGCCCCACGTTGACGCGGATGTCGAGGAGCCGGGTGTTGACCTCCTCCGGGGGGTACTTGAAGGCGATCGCCCACCGCGGGGCGCGGCTCGTGGCGCCCAGCCGGCGCTGCAGGGCCGTCTCGTCGACCTTGACGACGATCCCGTCGATCTCGTGCTCGACGTCGTGCCGGTGCTCCCCGTAGTGGGCGATCATCTCCTCGACGCCCGCGAGGTCGTCCACGACGCGTGTGCGGCCCGAGACGGGCAGGCCCCAGGACGCGAGGAGCGCGTACGTCTCGGACTGCCGCGCGGTCGCCTCCTGGTGCCCCGCCCAGCGGAGCGCACCGATCCCGTGGCAGAGCATGCGCAGCGGCCGCGACGCCGTGACCCGTGGGTCCTTCTGGCGCAGCGAGCCGGCCGCGGAGTTGCGCGGGTTCGCGAACGGCGCCTTCCCGGCGGCGACCTGGGCCTCGTTGAGCGCCCGGAAGCCCTCGACCGGCAGGAACACCTCGCCACGCACCTCGATGAGCTCGGGGTGGTCATCGCCCGCGAGCACGTGGGGCACGCCCTCGATCGTCTTGACGTTGAGGGTCACGTCCTCGCCCGTGCGGCCGTCGCCACGCGTGAGCGCGCGCACCAGCCGACCCTTCTCGTAGAGCAGCGCGATCGCGAGTCCGTCGATCTTCAGCTCGCACAGGTAGTGCACCCCGGCCCCGGCCCCGTCGAGGTCGCGCGCCACCCGCTCGGACCAGGCGGCGACCTCGGCGAGGGAGAACGCGTTGTCCAGGCTGAGCATCCGCTCGACGTGGTCGACCGCGGTGAAGTCCGTCGAGAACGTGCCGCCGACGCGCTGCGTCGGCGAGTCCGGCGTGCGCAGCTCGGGGTGCTCGTGCTCGAGCGCGTCCAGCCGGCGGAGCAGCTCGTCGTACTCCGCGTCCGCGACCGTCGGGGCGTCACGCACGTAGTAGGCGAACTGGTGCGCCTGCACCTGCTCGGCGAGCTCGGTCCAGCGGTGCCGCGCCGCCGTCGCGTCGAGCCCGGCGTCGCGCTCGTCGAGCGGCGGGGGCGGCGCGGTGCTCTCCCC
>CAUQTR010000325.1:0-3413 GCA_963521045.1 uncultured Actinotalea sp. | reverse complement strand
GGTGTGCATGCGCGCCGGGTGCGGGGCGCTCAGGGCGCCGACCGCGCGGACCAGGTCCGGGTGCAGGGCCGGCATGGACCACGCGATCGTGCCGCCGACGCCCTGCCCCACCACCACGGCCTCGTGCGCTCCGAGCGAGCGGATGACCCCCGCGACGTCGCGGGCGAGCGTCGGCACGTCGTAACCGATGGGCGGCTTGTCGGACGCGCCCGTACCGCGCAGGTCCATGGCAGCGACCCGGTAGCCGGCCGCCGCGAGCGCCGGGACCTGGTGCCGCCAGGCCCACCACATCTGGGGGAACCCGTGCAGGAGGACCACGAGCGGCGCCGGGTCCGCGTCCTGTGCCGGGCCGGCCTCGACGACGTGGAACCGCGCCCCGTTGGCGGCCACGAACTGGTGCCGCCACGGGCCATCGAGCAGCACGACGGACTGATCGGTCACCCGAGGAACCTATCCGCCGACGAGCGTCGGGAGGCCGGGACGGTCAGACCGCACGCTGCTGGGCCGGGTCCGCGACGGGTGCGGGCGCCGGCGTCCCGGGCCCGGGAGCGTCCGCCGGGACCTCGTCCGCCTCGCGCTCGCCCAGCCGTCGGTGCGGCGGGTCGAACCGGTAGCCGACGTTGCGCACCGTGCCGATGAGCTGCTCGTGCTCCGGGCCGAGCTTGGCCCGCAGGCGCCGGACGTGCACGTCCACCGTGCGCGTGCCGCCGAAGTAGTCGTAGCCCCACACCTCCTGGAGCAGCTGGGCGCGCGTGAACACCCGGCCGGGGTGCTGCGCGAGGTACTTGAGGAGCTCGAACTCCTTGTAGGTGAGGTCGAGCGGCCGCCCCCGGACGCGCGCCGTGTAGCCCCCGGCGTCGATGGTCAGGTCCCCGGACGAGATCTCCTCGACGTCCTCGACGGGATGCTGCTCGGCGAAGCGCTCGATGACGAGCCGCAGGCGCGCCTCGACCTCCGCGGGGGACGCGTCCTCGAGCAGGATGTCCGCAGCTCCCCACTCGGCCGTGACGACCGTGAGGCCGCCCTCGGTGAGGACGAGCACGAGGGGGACGGCGAGGCCGGTGGCCCGCAGCAGGCGGCACGTCGAGCGGGCGGTCGCCAGGTCGCGCCGGGCGTCCAGCAGCAGGACGTCCGCGTCCGGTGCGTCGAGCAGCGCGGACGGCTCGACCGGGAGGACACGCACCCGGTGCGCGAGCAGGCCGAGGGCGGGGAGCACCTGGGCGGAGCCCCCAGCACTGGGTGTCAGCAGCAGCAGATCTGCCACGGGGGTGGACCTCCCTCGGACGAGGTGGGATCACGGTACAGGCGCGAGGCACGCGCCCGGGCACCGATGCGCCCGCCGAGACGACCGGGCGGCCCGGGCGCCCGCATCTGAGAGACTGCGCGCGTGCTGACGGCCCCCTGCCCCCTGCGGTCGACCTGCGCGCGGCTGACCTGCGCGCGGGCGACCTGCGATCGGGTGCGCTGATGGACGTCTCGACCCGCGCCGTCCTCACGGCCGCCGTGGCGGCGATCATCGGTGGGGCCGGCGTCCTGGCCGGGCTCCCCCTGGTCGCGGCCGCTGCCCTTCTCGCCCTCGTCATCGGGATCGGCTGGCCGGTGCTGCTCGACCTGCCGGCGCGGCTCGGCAGCACCGTGGTCATCGTGCTCGGCGGCGTCGGGGGCGTCGTCGCGGTGACCGCCACGCGCGGCCAGCCGGTGCTCCGCGAGCTCCCGATCGTCGTGGCACTCGCGATCCTGCTCGCCTTCGTCAACGAGCTCGCCCGGCAGGACGGGCGGCACCGGCTCGTCGAGTCCGTCACCGGCACCGTCACCGGCGTGCTGGTGGCGACCGCGGCCGCGGGCTGGGTGGCCGCGGACCGGACGCCGGGCGGGACGTCGCTGGTCGTGAGCGGGGCCGTCGCGCTCGCCGTGGGCGCCGCCGTCTCGGCCGTCCCGCTCGGGGGCTGGACGGCCGCCACGGTCACCACGCTGGCGGCGGTCATCGCGGGCGGTGCGGTGGGCGCGGTGATGCCCGAGACGGACATCCTCGCCGGGGCGTTCCTCGGGCTCGCCACGGGCATCCTCGTGGCGGCGCTGCACGCGCTCTTCGACCGCCAGCCCGTCCTGAGCCGGCGGTGGGCCGCGCTCGCGACGATCGTGCTGCCCGTGTCGGTCAGCGGCATCCTCGTCTACGTCGTCGGGCGCGTGCTCGTGGGCTGACGTCCTCGGGACGTCTCAGTAGACGAGCGCCTGCGCCCCCGGCCGCAGGGCCTCCTCCACGAACGCGGCCGAGCCGGCGACGCGCACGCCCGGCACGACGTCGTCCACGCCGATGCCCCGGCGCACGGCGCACTGCGTGCAGACGGTCACGGTGCCGCCGGCGAGGACGGCGTCGAGCAGGTCGGTCAGCGGCGCGGCGTGCTCGAGCGCGACGTCCGTCGTCCGGCCGGGCAGGGCGAGCCAGGCGGCCTCACCCGTGAGCCAGAGGCTCACCTCGACGCCGGCGGCGACGGCGGTCGCGGCCACGGTGAACGCCTGGTTGCACGCCTCGGGCCGGTCCGCGCCCGACGTCGTCTTGACCACGAGCGGGCGGTCGGGTGCGGGCCGGGGCGGCACGTCCGGCGCGGGGGCGGTGGGGGGCGGCGGCGTGGTCGGGGTCACCGCCGCAGCGTAGGCCCGGGCGCGCCGTAGGATCGGGGCATGGCAGCCCTCGAGATCTTCTTCATCGGCCTGCTCGTCGCGTCGGCGCTGGCGATCGGCTGGTTCGCGTTCTACGTGGTCTACAAGCTGTTCAAGGGCCAGCGCTGAGCATGTCCTTCGTGCTGCCGGAGGGTCTCGCGCCCGAGGTCTACCCGCTCGCCTGGCTCGTCGGGCACTGGCGCGGCGAGGGCGTCGTCGTGCACCCGCACGTGCCGGAGACGCCCGTGCTCCAGGAGGTCGTCGTCGAGCACGACGGCGGGCCGTACCTCTCCTGGCGCAGCACGATGCGCCTCGCACCGACCGACGGGGAGCCCGAGGGCCGCGTGTGGGCGGTCGAGTCCGGCTTCTGGCGCGTGCCGCCGGACCGCCCCGCCGAGCTGCCGGAGGACCGCTTCCCGGTCGAGCTGCTGCTCGTCGACCCGGCCGGTCACCTCACGCTCTACGCGGGGGTCACCGGCAACGGCCGGATCGACCTCGCGAGCGACGTCGTCGTGCGCTCGCCCGACGCGGTGGAGGTCACGGCGGCGACGCGCCTCTACGGACTGGTGCAGGGTGAGCTCATGTGGACCTGGGACCTCGCGGCGTTCGGCGAGCCGCTGCAGTCGTACGCGTCGGCACGGATGAGCCGGCAGTGAGCGCCATCCAGGCCGGCGCGCCCGGCAGCCCGCAGACCGACCCGGAGGCCACCGGGCCCACGACCGCCCCCGCCTGGGTGCCGCCCCACCGCAGCC
>CAUQTR010000324.1:0-3423 GCA_963521045.1 uncultured Actinotalea sp. | reverse complement strand
CCCGCGCGCCCGATCTCGGAGATCGACGTCGAGACCGCGCGCGCACGCCCCACGGGGGTCGCGGAGCTCGACCGCGTGCTGGGCGGCGGCCTCGTCCCGGGTGCCGTGGTGCTCCTCGCGGGCGAGCCGGGCGTGGGCAAGTCCACGCTCCTGCTCGACGTCGCCGCGCGGATCGCCCGCGCGGAGGGCCAGCGGGTGCTCTACGTGACGGGCGAGGAGTCCGCGGGTCAGGTGCGGCTGCGCGCCGAGCGCATCGGCGCGCTGGCGCCGGGTCTGCTGCTCGCGGCGGAGACCGACCTCGGCGCCGTGCTCGGTCACATCGAGGCGAGCTCCCCGACGATGCTCGTGGTCGACTCGGTGCAGACCATCGCGTCGGCCCAGGTCGAGGGCGCGCCCGGCGGGGTGGGCCAGGTGCGGGAGGTCGCCGCGGCGCTGATCGCCGCCGCCAAGGAGCGGGACCTGCCGGCGGTGCTCGTCGGGCACGTGACCAAGGACGGGAGCGTGGCAGGTCCGCGCACGCTCGAGCACCTCGTCGACGTCGTGTGCCAGTTCGAGGGTGACCGGCACTCGCGCCTGCGGCTCGTCCGCGCGACGAAGAACAGGTACGGGCCCACCGACGAGGTGGGCTGCTTCGACCTCACGGAGCACGGCATCGTCGGGCTGGCCGACCCGTCCGGGCTCTTCCTGTCCCACACGCTCCACCACGTGCCGGGCACGTGCGTGACCGTGACCCTCGAGGGACGCCGTCCGCTCGCGACGGAGCTCCAGGCCCTCGTGGTCCCGTCCCTCCTGAGCAACCCGCGGCGCACCACGAGCGGCGTCGACGGCAGCCGCCTGGCCATGATCCTGGCGGTGCTGCAGCGCCGCGGTGGCGTCCCGCTCGCCGACAAGGACGTGTACGTCTCGACCATCGGCGGCGCGCGCGTGGTCGAGCCGGCCGCCGACCTCGCGGTCGCGCTCGCCGTCGCGAGCGGCATGGAGGACGTGCCCCTGGTGGACGGTCTCGTGGCACTCGGCGAGGTCGGGCTCGCGGGCGAGCTCCGCCCGGTCGTGGGTCTCTCCCGGCGGCTCGCGGAGGCGCGCCGCCTGGGGTTCAGCCGCGCCGTCGTACCGACGGGTGGCGTCGAGCGGGGCCAGGTCCCGGACGGGCTCGAGCTCCTCGAGGCACCCGACCTGGGCCGCGCCCTGAGGCTCGCGCGCGCCGAGCGCGTCCGTCCGCCGTCGGCCCAGGTCACGTAGGATTCGCCCGTGGTCACCACCGAGCGCTCCGCCGACGACCTCCTGCGCTCCACGCTGGCCGCCGTCGCCCCCGGCACCGAGCTCCGCGACGGCCTCGAGCGGATCCTGCGCGGCCGCACCGGTGCCCTGATCGTCCTGGGCCACGACCGTGTCGTCGACTCCATGTGCTCGGGCGGGTTCGCGCTGGACGTCGACTTCTCCGCCACCCGCCTGCGCGAGCTCGCGAAGATGGACGGCGCCGTCGTGGTCAACGGCGAGGCGACGAAGATCCTGCGCGCCGCCGTCCAGCTGCTGCCCGACCCGAGCATCGAGACCACCGAGTCCGGCACCCGCCACCGCACCGCCGAGCGGGTGGCCAAGCAGTCGGGCTTCCCCGTCGTCTCCGTGAGTCAGTCCATGCGGATCATCGCCCTCTACGTGGGCGGCAGCCGCTACGTGCTCGAGGGGTCGGACGTCATCCAGTCCCGCGCCAACCAGGCGCTGGCCACGCTCGAGCGCTACAAGTCGCGCCTCGACGAGGTCAGCGGAACCCTCTCCGCCCTCGAGATCGAGGACCTGGTCACCGTCCGCGACGTCGCGGCCGTGGTGCAGCGGCTCGAGATGGTGCGGCGCATCTCCGAGGAGATCGCCGGCTACGTCGTCGAGCTCGGCACCGACGGCCGGCTCATGGCGCTCCAGCTCGACGAGCTCGTCGGCGGCATCGGCTCGGACCGCCAGCTCGTCATCCGCGACTACGTCGAGGCCGGTCGCGCCGGCCGCAACCTCGTCGAGGTGCAGGCCGCACTCGCGGGCCTGGACGCGAACGAGCTGCTCGACCTGACGCACATCGCCCGGATCCTCGGGCTGGCCTCGGTCGACGACTCGCTCGACGGCGCCGTCGGCCCGCGCGGCTACCGGCTGCTCTCCAAGGTGCCGCGCCTGCCCGGCACGATCGTCGACCGCCTCGTCGGCCACTTCGGCGGGCTGCAGAAGCTGCTCGCCGCGGGCATCGACGAGCTCATGGCCGTCGACGGCGTCGGCGAGCAGCGTGCGCGTGCCGTGCGCGAGGGCCTGTCCCGCCTCGCGGAGTCCAGCATCCTGGAGCGCTACGTCTGACGCTCGCGAGCGCGACGTCCGACGCCCCCGAGCACACCGTCCGACGCTCGCGGGCCGGGGCGCGGGCGCTCCCCGGGGCCCTGCCTCGCGGTGGCCGCGGTGCCGGTCTAGCGTGCCGCCATGGGAGTCGTGGTCAGCCAGCTCGTCGTGGACAGTGCCGATCCCGAGCGCCTGGGCCGCTGGTGGGCCGAGGTCCTCGGCTGGGAGATGGTCCTCGACGACGAGGACGAGGTGTGGGTCGCCCCGCACGGCGAGGACCTCATGGGCGGGATCCTCTTCGTCCAGGTGCCCGAGGAGAAGACGGTCAAGAACCGCCTCCACCTCGACGTGCGCCCCGCCGACGGCTCCAGCCAGGAGGCCGAGCTCCAGCGGCTGCTCGACCTCGGCGCCACGCGCGTCGACGTCGGGCAGCGGGACGCGACCTGGTACGTCCTCGCCGACCCGGAGGGCAACGAGTTCTGCCTCCTGCTGAGCACCCCGAGCCGCCTGGCGGAGGTGGTCGCCGAGGAGCGCGCGGCCCGGGCGGCCGCAGCCGAGGGCTGAGTCCGAGGGGAGCGGGGCAGGGCAGGAGGCGAGGCGGAGCTCACGGCGGAGCAGAGGGCCGAGTGCTGCTCGGGCCGAGGCAGCTCAGGCCGGAGTGGAGCTCAGCCGAGCTCGAGGACGACCGCGGAGCTCGTCGCGCCGAGCATCGTGACGACGGCGGTGTAGGTCCCGGGCCGCGGTTCGGGCAGGTCGGCGGGGCAGCCGGCGGCCGAGCGGACCCGCTCCCACACGAGCGTGGCGTCGGTGCGCGCACCGGGCTCGAGCAGCAGGAGGTTCGGCGCCGCCTCCGGCGGGCAGTCGAGCGATGACCAGATGCGGTCGGAGCCCGAGGTGATGAGGACCTCGCGCTGAGCCGCGTCGGCATCGGCCGTGCACGCGACGGTCCCGGCGTTGGTGAGCGAGACGGTGAAGGTCGGCTGGACGCCGGCCGGGTAGGTCCGTGCGTCGGCCGCCAGCACGAGCGTGAGGTCGCCCGGCGCGCACACGGCCGGTCCCTGCTCGGGCGCGGCGTCGGCGGGCTGCTCGCCCTCGGCGGCGGCTGCCCCC
>CAUQTR010000323.1:0-3424 GCA_963521045.1 uncultured Actinotalea sp. | reverse complement strand
GCCGAGGACCGGGGTGCCCCGGGCGCAGCCGACGTCGTCGCCCCCGCCGCGGGCGCAGCCCAGCGGGCCTCCGCCGGCGGGACGACGTCGTACTCCGGGTCGTAGGGCGGCTCATCGGGGAGGTCGCCGTAGGGGGCGTCGTCGTAGGAGACGTCGAACACCGGCTCGTCCGGCCGGTCCGGGACCGATGCCGGTCGACGGGCGGGCTGCCGGGGGAGCGACGTCGAGGGCACTTCACCAGCCTACGTTCCGGCGCCGACGCCCCGGATGCCGGTCCACAGGCGCCGGTCGTCGAGGTGCCCTGCGGCGCGCGGCCGGTTCTGGAACGGTTCCGACGCCCGGGCGTCGTCCTGGTTCCAGAACCGGGACCTGCTCAGGTGGGCTCGACCGGCTGACGGAGGATCGTGCGGAGACGCTCGGGCGCCGCGCGGCGCGGGTCGCCGAGGTAGACCTCGTGGTGCCGGCCCGTCATCCGCAGGCCATGGGCCGGGATGAACTCGTGCATCGCCGCGAGCACGGGACCCTCGGCGTCGTACGGCCCGACGTGCAGCGTCTGCACGGCCAGGCCCTCCTCGAGGCGCTCGAGGCGGAGCGCGTCGAGCAGCGTCGCCGCGCCCTTGCGCGCCACCGCCTCGCGTGCGGCCGCCAGGTGATCGGTCGAGATCCAGTCCGGCACCGCGATCATCAGCGTCCAGTCCCAGCGGCTCGTGTCCCGCGCGGACGTGAACGCGGCCATGTCGTCGGACCACCACAGGGCCTCGAGTGGCATGACGCCGTAGTCCCGGCCGAGCTCGCGCCTGCTGTGGAACTTCAGCGCGTAGGCGACGGGGTAGAGGGAGGCGAGGGCGTCGCGGTAGGCGTCCGAGGTGTTCGGGTCGCCGTGCCCGTCGACCATGAGGAAGGCCAGCGGGGGCACCTCCACGACGTCGAAGCGCCCGTGCCGCGCGCTGTACGTCGGGATCTCCCGCTTGAGGTCGACTGCCATCGCGCTCCGTCCCACGAGACCGACCGGCGCCGGGGGCCCCCGGCGCTCCCGCCGCCCGACGGCCCGCGCCGACGGATGCGTCGATCCTGGCAGGGCCTTCCGTCCTCCGGCGCTGGAAAGCGCTTGCCGCATCGCTCTCCCGGATGGCAGGATCGGCCACGCGGGCCGTCGTCGGCGGCCTGCGTGACGACCCGGGAGACGACGATGCCGCGCGTGGCGCTCGTGACCGGCGGGAACCGGGGGATCGGCCTCGGGATCACCCGCGCGCTGCTCGCCGACGGGTTCGCTGTCTCCGTCCTCGCGACGCGTGAGGAGCCCGCCCAGGTCATGGCCGAGCTACGTGACGCCGCGGGCGACCCGGACCTCGTCCGCTACGTGCGCGGCAGCGTGGCCGCCCCGGCCGACCACGAGCGCTACGTCGACGACGCCGTCGACGCGTGGGGCCGCCTGGACCTCCTCGTCAACAACGCCGGCGTCGCACCCAGCGTCCGCGCCGACCTCCTCGACGCGACGACCGAGAGCTTCGACCGGGTGCTCGGCATCAACCTTCGGGGGCCGTACTTCCTCACCCAGGCGTTCGCGCGCCGGGTCGTCGCGCTGCGCGGTCCGCTCGAGGCGTTCCCCGAGCCGCCGTCGGGCCCCGTCGCGACGATCGTCAACGTCTCGTCCGTCTCGGCGACCACGGTCTCGACCAACCGTGGCGACTACTGCATCTCCAAGGCCGGCGTCGCGATGGCCACGCAGCTGTGGGCGGCGCGCCTCGCGCCCGAGGGCATCGTCGTGCACGAGGTGCGCCCGGGCGTCGTCGCGACCGACATGACCGCCGGCGTCACCGAGCGGTACGACGCGCTCCTGGCCGACGGGCTCGCGCCGATCGCGCGCTGGGGCCGCCCGGCCGACGTCGGGCAGGCGGTCGCGATGCTCGCGTCCGGCCGCACCCCGTACTCGACCGGCGAGGTGTTCCACGTCGACGGCGGCATGCACATCCCGCGCCTGTGAGCGCCCCGGCCCTGGAGGACGCGTGAGCACCCACGAGCCCGAGACCCGGCGCATCGCCGGGCGTGACGTCCCGGTCGTCACGGCGACCACCGTCGTCGTCGGCACGGGGTCGGCAGGGTTCTGCGCTGCGGACCGCCTCTGGGAGCTCGGGCACGACGACGTCGTCTTGGTCGCCGACAAGGTCAACGCCGGGTCGAGCCGCAACGCCGGCTCCGACAAGCAGACCTACTACAAGCTCACGCTCTCGGGCGGGGACGGGGACTCGGTGCACGAGATGGCGCAGACCCTGTTCGCGGGTGGGGCCATGGACGGCGACAACGCCCTCGTCGAGGCGGCGCTCTCGGCGCGGGGCTTCCTGCGCCTGTGCGACCTCGGGGTGCCGTTCCCGCAGAACCGGTTCGGTGAGTTCGTCGGCTACAAGACGGACCACGACCCGCGGCGCCGGGCGACGTCGGTCGGCCCCTACACGTCGCGCTCGATGGTCGAGCAGCTCGAGAAGAAGGTGCACCGCAACGGGACGCGCGTGATGGACGGGTGCCGCGTGGTCGAGGTGCTCACGCGGCCCGCGGCCGATGGCGGGCGCGAGGTCGCCGGGCTGCTCGTCCTCCGCACGGACGCGCACGTCGACCCGGCCGACCCGACGTCGTCGCCCTTCCTCCTGCTCCGCTGTACCAACCTCGTCTACGCGACCGGCGGCCCCGCCGGCATCTACGCGACGCGGGTGTTCCCGAACGGGCAGTGGGGCGCGTCGGGTGCGGCCTACCGGGCGGGCGTGCACGGCAAGAACCTCACCGAGTGGCAGTTCGGGCTCGCCTCGACCAAGCCGCGATGGAACGTCTCGGGCACGTACATGCAGGTCATCCCGCGCTTCGTGTCCACCGACGCGGACGGCGGGGACGAGCGCGAGTTCCTCACGGAGACGATCGACGACCCGGGCCGGCTCATGTCGCTCGTGTTCCTCAAGGGCTACCAATGGCCCTTCGACATCCGGAAGGCCGTCGACGGGTCCTCGCTCATCGACCTGCTGGTGTACCGCGAGACCGTGCTGCGGGGGCGGCGGGTGTTCCTCGACTTCCGGCGCAACCCGGTCCAGGACGTGTTCGACCCCGCCCTGCTCTCGCCCGAGGCCCGGGACTACCTCGACCGCGCGGGCGTGCTCCTCGGCACGCCGATCGAGCGGCTGCGGCGGATGAACGAGCCCGCCTACCAGTTCTACCTGGGCAAGAACCCGTACGTGGACCTGGAGCGGGAGATGCTCGAGGTCGACGTGTGCGCGCAGCACAACAACGGCGGGCTGCTCGTCGACGCGTGGTGGCAGTCCAACGTCACGGGCTTCTTCCCGGTCGGCGAGGCGGGCGGGGCGCACGGGGTCTACCGCCCCGGCGGCGCGGCGCTCAACAGCGGCCAGGTCGGGGCGACGCGCGCGGCGCAGTACATCGC
>CAUQTR010000322.1:0-3430 GCA_963521045.1 uncultured Actinotalea sp. | reverse complement strand
GGCCTGCACGGGCTGCTCGGCGTGGCCCATGGCGACGCCGCGCGCCGCCCAGCGCAGCATGGCGACGTCGTTGCTGCCGTCCCCGATCGCGACCGTGCGGGCGGGCGCGACGTCGAGCAGGCCGCGCACCCGCTCGAGGGCGCTCGCCTTCGTGACGCCCTGCGGCGCCACGTCCATCCAGGCCGTCCAGCCGATCGCGTAGGTGACGTCGGCGAGGCCGAACTGGGCGACGAGGTCGTGGAACTCCTGGCTGGTGTGCCCGGGGCTGCGGACCACGAGCCGGGTGACGTGGCGCGAGACGAGGTCCTCGAGGTCGACCACCTCGTGCCGCCCGCTGAGCTCGCCCTCGGGGAACAGCTTGTTCATGCGGAAGCCGACGCCCACCTCCTCGACCGCGAGGTAGGCGTCCGGCAGCTCCGTCGCCATGAGCCGCAGCGCGGGCCCGGGGTCGAAGGTGACGACCTCGTCGAGCTCGTAGCCACCCGGCAGCGCGGGGTCGAGCCGGACGGTGACCGACCCGTTGGAGCACACCGCCCAGCCCCGGTCGATCCCGAGCTCGGCCGCGACCGGCACCGTCGCGTGCAACGACCGGCCGGTCGCCAGCACCACGTGATGACCCGCGAGGTGCACCGCGCCCACGGCCTCGCGGACGGGTGGGCGCAGCTCCCCCGCGTACGTCAGCAGCGTCCCGTCCAGGTCGAGCGCGACGAGCCGCGCCGCGCCGTCGAGCTCGCGCCGGACGGCACCCGTCACGAACCCACCGGCCGGAGCACCTCGAGGCCGCCGAGGTACGGCCGCAGCCCTTCCGGGACGCGCACCGAGCCGTCCGCCTGCTGGTGGTTCTCGAGCAGCGCGACGATCCAGCGCGTGGTGCCGAGGGTGCCGTTGAGGGTCGCCACCGTCTGCGTCTCGCCCGCGGCGGTGCGCTCGCGCACCCCGAGACGACGGGCCTGGAACGTCGTGCAGTCCGACGTCGACGTCAGCTCGAGCCAGCGCTGCTGGCTGGGCAGCCAGGCCTCGCAGTCGAACTTGCGCGCGGCGCTCGAGCCGAGGTCGCCCGCGGCCGTGTCGATCACGCGGTACGGGAGCTCGACGAGGGCCAGCATCTCCTCCTCGAGCGCCAGCAGCCGCTCGTGCTCCGCCTGCGAGGTCTCGGCGCTCGCGAAGACGAACATCTCGACCTTGTGGAACTGGTGCACGCGGATGATGCCGCGGGTGTCCTTGCCGTAGGAGCCCGCCTCGCGCCGGTAGCACGCCGACCAGCCGGCGTAGCGCGCCGGACCGGCGCTCAGGTCCAGGATCTCGTCCGCGTGGTAGCCCGCGAGCGCGACCTCCGACGTGCCGACGAGGTAGAGGTCGTCGGCCTCGAGCCGGTACACCTCGTCCGCGTGGGCACCCAGGTAGCCGGTGCCGGCCATGACCTCGGGCTTGACGAGCGTCGGTGTGATCATCGGGGTGAAGCCGGCCGCGAGGGCGCGGTCCATCGCGGCGTTGAGCAGCGCGAGCTCCAGCCGGGCCCCGACGCCGGTGAGGAAGTAGAACCGTGCGCCGGAGACCTTGGCGCCGCGCTCGGTGTCGATGGCCGCGAGCAGCTCGCCCAGCTCGAGGTGGTCGCGGACGCGGAAGTCCGGCCCGTACTCGACCGCGAGGTCCCGGGGCGTGCCGACGTGCTTGAGCACGACGTAGTCGTCCTCGCCCCCCGCCGGGACCCCGTCGTGCACGACGTTGCCGATCCGCCGCACGACGTCGTCCAGCTCGGCGGCCGCGGCGTCCGCGTCGGCCTGGCGCGCGCGCACGTCCTCCGCCAGGCCCTTGGCGCGCGCGAGCAGCTCGGCCTTGGCGTCGCCCTGCGCCTGCGCGACCTGCTTGCCGAGCGCCTTCTGCTCGGCGCGGAGCCGCTCGAAGTCCGTCAGCGCGGCGCGCCGACGCTCGTCGAGGCCGAGCACGGCGTCGACCAGGGACGGGTCGTCACCGCGCAGCGTCTGGCTCGTCCGGACGACGTCGGGGTTCTCCCGCAGGAGGCGCAGGTCGATCACCGGACGAGCCTACCCAGCGGACGACGAGGGCCGTGGCGTGCTCGAGCCGCATCCGGCGGGTGCACCGACGCGTCCGGCCGTACGGTTCAGCCATGACGACCGCGGCGAACCTCATCTGGCTGGGCATCGCGGTGGCACTGGTGGCGCTCGTGGCCCTCGTCGCGCTCGTCATCGCGGTGCAGAACCGCCGGACGCTCACCGCGCGCAACGGCGAGCGGGGTGCGGCGACCGACGCCCCCGGGAGCGGCCCGTCGGGCGACGAGCCGGGCACGGGGCACACGCTCGTCGCGTTCGTCGCGAACCCGACCAAGCCCGGTGTGCCCGAGCTGCGCGACGCCGCCCTGCAGGCGTGCGCGGCCCGGTACCTGCCCGAGCCCCTGTGGTTCGACACCACGGAGGACGACCCCGGCATCGGCCAGGCCCGCGAGGCGGTCGAGAAGGGCGCGCAGGTGGTCATCGCCGTCGGCGGCGACGGCACGGTCCGGGCCGTCGCCGAGGGCCTCGTGGGCACCGGTCGCTCGATGGCGATCATGCCGCAGGGCACCGGCAACCTCCTCGCGCGCAATCTCGACATCCCGCTCGACGACGTCGACGCGCAGCTGCGCATCGCCCTGACCGGTGCGGACAAGCCGATCGACGTCGGCTGGCTCACGGTCGTGCGCGACGAGGCACGCGTGAGCGACGACATCGCGGAGGCCGACCCGGAGGCGGTGCAGCCGCAGGAGACCCCGCCCGGCGTGCAGGAGCTGCCGCGCGACCACATCTTCCTCGTGATCGCCGGGCTCGGGTTCGACGCCGCGATCGTCGGCGACGCGGACGAGGAGCTCAAGGCGAGGGTGGGCTGGGTGGCCTACTTCGTCTCGGCCATGAGCCACCTGCGCGGCGGGCGGATGCGGCTCGAGATCTCCTACGACGACCAGCCGTGGCACCGCGCGCGCCTGCGCTCGCTGCTCTTCGGCAACGTCGGCCGGCTGCCCGGCGGGATCACCCTCCTGCCGGACGCCGAGATCGACGACGGCTGGATGGACATCGGCGCGATCGACACGCGCGGCGGGATCGCGGGCTGGACCCAGCTGCTCGGCGAGGTCGCGATGCAGCGGTTCGGCGTGCAGAACGACCTGCCGAACAAGATCGGCAAGATCGACCACCACCGCGTGCGCCAGGCGCGGGTCCGGGCGCGGGACCCGCAGCCGGTCCAGGTCGACGGCGACACCATCGGGATGGTCCTCGAGGTGGCCGCACGGGTCGAGCGGCACGCGCTCGTCGTCCGCGTGGACGGGACCCCCGCGCGGGCGTGACCCGCCGGGCCCGTGCGCTGGCTGCGTCCGTGCGCTGGCTGCGTCCGTGCACTGGTTCCGTCCGTGCACTGGTTCCGTCCGTGCACTGGTTCCGTC
>CAUQTR010000321.1:0-3433 GCA_963521045.1 uncultured Actinotalea sp. | reverse complement strand
GGCCGGGGGGGGGGGGGGGGCCGGGGGGGGGCGGGGGGGGGGGGGGGTGCGGCCCCGGGGGGGGGGGTGGGTTGGGTGGGGCGGGGGCGGGCGCCCACCCATTCTTGGGGGGGGGGCCGCGCCGCCGGCGCGGCGCCCCACCTCTCACGCGGTCAGTTGAGCGTGTCGGCGATGAGCTGGTCCGTCTCGGCGGCAGCCGGCTCGAGGTCCGCACCACCCGCGACCTGCTGGAAGAAGTCCTCCAGGATGCGAGCGCCCTCGACGTCGGCCCACTTCTCCGCGGCCGGCGTCAGCTTGGCGCCCAGGGCGGCGTCGCGCGCCGCCGTCGCGTACACGTCGTCGCCGAGGGCGGCGGCGTACTCGCTGTTCGCGGGGATGAGCCCGTTCTCGGCGAGCATCGTCTGGTACTCCTCGCTGAAGATGATCCGGATCAGGCTCTTCGCGAGCTCCTGGTTCTCCGACATCGCGGGGATCGCGATGTTCGACCCGCCGGCGAAGACCGTCGCCGGCTGGCCCGCCTCGAGGCCGGGCAGGGGGAAGATCCCGGTCTTCTCCTCGTTGCACGCCTGCTGCTCGCCGCGCGCTGCGTCGGCCTCGGGCGAGGTGTCCTCGGGGTCGACCGCCTTGTTGCACTCGGGCAGGTCGATGCTCCAGCGGGCCCACGTCGGGGCCGAGAACATCGCGGCCTCGCCGTTGTTGAACGGCACCCACGGCTCGTTCGAGTCGGAGTCCTTCGGCGCGCTCGTGCCCTCGGTGAACAGGCGCTGCACCTCCGCCAGGCCCTCGAGCGACTCGGGGCTCGACAGGGCGCCGGCCCACTGGTCGCCGTCCTGGACGGCGAGGTCCCCGCCGTGCGTGTAGACCCAGGCGGTGCCGTTGTACCAGTCCTGACCCGGGAACCAGAAACCGGAGAAGCTGGCCGCGCCGGCCGGGTTGGCCTGCTGCAGCGCGACCGCCGCGTCGGTGAACTCCGCGAGCGTCGTGGGCACCTCCACGCCCGCCGCGGCGAAGAGGTCCTTGTTGTAGAAGACCGCACGCGCGCCGGAGTAGTACGGCAGCGCGTAGACCGTGTCGTCCACCGAGCCGGCCTCGACGAAGCCCTGGAGCAGCGTGTCGCCGCCCAGCTCTGCGTAGAGGTCGCTGATGTCGGTGAAGGCGCCGGCGTAGGTGAACGTGGGCGCCTGGGTGTTGCCGATCTCGACGACGTCGGGCGTCTGGTCGGCCGAGGTCAGGGCCGTCTGCAGCCGCGGGACGAGCCCGCTCCAGTCCTGCTCCTCGATGACGAGGGTCGAGCCCGGGTTCTCGGCGGCGAAGGTGTCCACGAGGTACTCGCGCAGCGCCTCCGGGGTGTCGGCGCCGTTGAGCCACAGACGGATCTCCGCGCCCTCGGCGGTCTCCTCGCCGCCGGGCTCCTCGGTCTCGCCGCCACCAGCGGTGCTGCAGGCGGTGAGTGCGAGCAGTGCCGCCACCGCGGTCGCGGTGAGTGCGGTGCCACGCCGTGCAGGTGTCCGTACAGTTGTCACGTCAGGGGTTCCTTCCCGGTTGCACAGGCGACGAGTCGCCTCAGGGGTTGCGTTCTCCGACTTGCAGGCTGGTCGGCTCGGGGTCGTCACGTGACCCCGAGCTGACCGGACAGCACGAGGACGGCGGCCCCGGTGAGGGCGCCCTCCTCGCCGAGCGAGGTCATCCGCAGCGTCAGGTCGTCGCTGATGACCGGCATGGTGCGCTCCTGCACGGCCCGGAGCGCTGCATCGCGCAGCGGGCCGTCCAGGAGCTCCGCGGGGCCGCTGAAGACGACCTCGGAGAGATTGAGTGCGCTGACCACCGGGGCCAGCGCGATGCCGAGCCGGCGCCCGACGGCGGCGAGGGCGGCGTCGGTCTCCGCCCGGTCCAGGCCCGCGATGCGGCGACGCAGCGCGGGCACCGACAGGACGGTCTCGAGGCAGCCGGAGCGGCCGCACGCGCACGGGAGCGCGCGTCCCAGCGGAGCGCCGTCGTGGTCGTCGCGCTCGTCGACGACCGTCACGTGGCCGATCTCGCCGGCCGCGTCCCGGTGCCCCTGGACGAGCGCGCCGTCGAGGACGATCCCGGCGCCCACGCCCTCACCGACCGTGAGGACCATGAGCCCCGTCCCCACGCCGCCGCCGAAGGTCAGCTCGCCCAGCACGGCGGTGTTGGCGTCGTTCGCGACGTGCACGGGGACCTCGAGCGCGGCCGCGACGACGTCGGCGAGCGGGACGTCGAACCAGCCGCGGTTGGGTGCCTGCACCACGCGACCCGACCCGTCGACGACACCGGGCGAGCCGATGCCCACGCCGAGGACGGGCTCGGTGGCGGCTTCGGCGAGCGAGCGGCAGAACGCGACGAGGGCGTCCACGCCCGCCTGGCCGGTGCTGCCGTGGGGGGCCGAGCGCCGCTCGACGACCCCGCCGGCCAGGTCGAGCAGGGCTCCGTGCATGCGCTCGTCGTCCGCGAGGTCGACGGCCACGATCCGGAAGGCGTCGGTCCGGAGCCCGACGAGGTTGGCGGGCTTGCCCACCCTGCCCCCCGTGCGCACGCCGAGCTCGGCGACGAGCCCGTCGGCCACCAGCGACCCGACCAGGTCGGAGACGGTGACGCGCGTCAGGCCCGTCGAGCGGGCGAGGTCGGCGCGGCTGACCGGGCCCTCGTGGAAGAGCTGCTGGAGGACCATCGAGCGGTGGTGGGCGCGCGCGTGCTCGGGGAGCACCTTCGCCCGAGGACGGAGCGTGGTGCCCCAGCCCTGCCGTGTGCTCGCCGTCGTCACATTTGTTAGTAGGCCTTCCTTACTAATCCCCGGTCAAGCCCTCGAGCGCGGTCGTGACCGAAATGTGACGCGAGGGCTAGGCCAGCCGGGTGAGCACGCGCCGGACCCGCACGTCGTAGACGCGCCCGCCCGCGCGCACGCCGATCGCGGCGGCGACGACGCCACCGACCACCCCGACGACGAGGACGACGACCGCCAGGCGGGGCTCACGCCACAGCGCGAGCGCGTACAGGACGAGCACCGGCGCGCACGCGAGCAGCGTCGCCGCGGACGTGACGAGCTGGGCGACCATGCTCGCGCCCAGGGCACCGACCTGCGCGGAGTACGGGTTCTCCCCCGCCGCCGCGACCGGGTACGGCAGCAGCGGGCTGAGCACGGCCGAGACCGCCAGTGCCGCACCGAGCACGCCGAGGGAGCACCCGAGGCTCGCGAGCGCGAGGTCCGGCCGACCGCCGACCCAGGCGGCGGAGAGGCTCACGACCGCGGTCGCCGGGACGGCCCAGGCCACGGTCGCGAGCAGGCGACCCAGCCGGTCCACCCGTCCGGGAACGCCCGCGACGACGTGCATCCACAGCGCCGAGCCGTCGAAGGCCAGGTCGTTGTGCCGCCCCCAGCCGATCGTCCCCGCCATCAGCGGGCCGAGCGCGA
>CAUQTR010000320.1:0-3442 GCA_963521045.1 uncultured Actinotalea sp. | reverse complement strand
CTGTCGGCCGGGTGCTCCCGCCGGGCTGCGTCGTCGACGCCCGCCTGGCCGGTGGCGACGCCGTGCGCGCGGTGGCGGACGGAGCGCTGGTCTCTCCCGTGCTCGTGCTCGTGGACGGCGGCGACGTGCTCGGTCTGGTCCGCACGGGCGACGTCGTGGCGGCGCTGCGGACCGACGCCGCCACCTAGACTCCACCCCCGTGACCGACGCCGAGGTGCCCGCGACCGAGCTGCCCGCCGAGCCGACGGCTCCGCCGGCCGCGGCCGCTGCGCCGACCGCGGACCTGCCGACCGCGGACCTGCCGACCGGCGCCGTCGTGCGCCGAGGTCCGCTGCGGATCGGGGACCGGGTCCAGCTGACGGACCCCCGCGGCCGCCTGCACACCATCACCCTCGCGCCCGACGCGACCTTCCACACCCACAAGGGCTACTTCCGGCACGACGAGCTCATCGGCGCCCCGGAGGGGTCGGTCGTCACGTCGACGGGTGGGGTCGAGTACCTCGCGCTGCGGCCCCTGCTGTCCGACTACGTGCTGTCGATGCCGCGCGGCGCCGCCGTCGTCTACCCCAAGGACGCCGGCCAGATCGTCGCGATGGCGGACATCTACCCCGGCGCGACGGTCGTCGAGGCGGGGGTCGGCTCGGGGGCGCTGACCATGTCGCTGCTGCGCGCGGTGGGGGACGGCGGCCGCCTGCACTCGATCGAGCGGCGGGAGGACTTCGCCGCGATCGCCCGCGCGAACGTCGAGGGCTTCTTCGGCGCCCCGCACCCGGCGTGGTCCCTGACCGTCGGCGACCTCAGCGACGTGCTGCCGACGGCGGCCCGCGCCGGGACGGTCGACCGGGTCGTGCTCGACATGCTCGCTCCCTGGGAGAACGTCGACGCGGTCGCGGACGCCCTGGCACCGGGAGGCGTGCTGGTCGCGTACGTCGCGACGACCACCCAGCTCTCGCGTCTCGCGGAGGACCTGCGCGAGGACGGCCGGTTCACCGAGCCCCAGGCGTGGGAGTCCCTCGTCCGCGGCTGGCACCTCGAGGGTCTCGCGGTGCGGCCCGAGCACCGGATGGTGGGGCACACCGGCTTCCTGCTCACGACCCGCCGGATGGCCGGCGGGATCGCGGCGCCCGTCCGCCGGCGTCGGCCGTCCAAGGGCTACACCGCCCAGGAGCACGACGAGTGGACGCCCGAGGACCTGGGGGAGCGCGCGATCTCCGACAAGAAGGTGCGCCGGGTGCGTCGCGACCTCGGGGCAGCGCCCGCACCCGAGGCCTGAGCGGTCGCGGTCCGGCCGTCGCGCCTGGCGCGCCCGCGCGCCAGGCCTGAGCACGGCGGAGCGCCCGTCGTGTTCGCTCTGAGCGACACGCACCGGACAGCCCTGCGCCGCGTCCCCTGCGCGGCCTAGGGTCGGAGGTGCACGCCGCGACGAGCGCCTGCGGGAGGGCACCATGACCGACGGACCGGACCGCGCACCTGCGCGTCACAGCTCGCCCGAGGGCGCGGGCACGCCCGTCGAACGCCCGCCGTACGCGCCGTCGGCCCCCGACTCCCGCCAGGCTGCGCTGCTCGCTGCCAAGAACGAGCGCCTCGCCGACGCGCTGCGCCAGGCGCGCGACCGCATCGTCGAGCTCCAGCAGCAGCTCGATGACCTCGGCAAGCCCCCGGCCACGTTCGCGACCTTCCTCGCCGCCCGCGAGGACGGCTCGGTCGAGATCATGTCCTCGGGGCGCAAGATGCAGGTGCAGACCGCGCCCGTGGTGGACGTCGCCGCCCTGCGCCCGGGCCAGGAGGTCAAGCTCAACGAGGCGCTCACGGTCGTCGAGGCCGGCCGCTACGAGGCCGTCGGTGAGATCGTCACGGTCAAGGAGCTGCTCGGCGAGGACCGTGCCCTCGTGGTGGGCCGCGCCGACGAGGAGCGGGTGGTCCGGCTCGCCGGACCGCTGCTCGCGGGCAAGGTGCGGGTCGGCGACGCGCTCACGGTCGAGACCCGCACCGGCTTCGTGTTCGAGCGGATCCCGCGGTCCGAGGTCGAGGAGCTCGTCCTCGAAGAGGTGCCGGACATCGACTACACCGACATCGGCGGCCTCGGCTCCCAGATCGAGCAGATCCGCGACGCCGTCGAGCTGCCGTTCCTCCACCCGGAGCTCTTCCGCGAGCACGGCCTGCGACCGCCCAAGGGTGTGCTGCTCTACGGCCCTCCCGGGTGCGGCAAGACGCTCATCGCCAAGGCCGTGGCACGCTCGCTCGCCGACACGCGGGGACGCACGACCGACGGCACCCCCGCGAAGAGCTACTTCCTCAACGTCAAGGGCCCCGAGCTGCTCAACAAGTACGTGGGCGAGACGGAGCGTCACATCCGGCTGATCTTCGCCCGGGCCCGGGAGAAGGCGTCGCAGGGCAACCCGGTGGTCGTCTTCTTCGACGAGATGGAGTCGCTGTTCCGCACGCGCGGCACCGGCATCTCGAGCGACGTCGAGACGACGATCGTCCCGCAGCTCCTCAGCGAGATCGACGGCGTCGAGCGGCTCGACAACGTCATCGTCATCGGCGCCTCGAACCGCGAGGACATGATCGACCCCGCGATCCTGCGCCCCGGACGCCTGGACGTGAAGATCAAGATCGAGCGACCCGACGCCGAGGCGGCCCGGGAGATCTTCGCGAAGTACCTCACGCCCGACCTGCCGTTGCACCCCGACGACCTCGCGGAGCACGCGGGCGACGGCGCCGCGACCGTCGACGCCATGGTGCAGTCGACCGTCGAGCGGATGTACGCCGAGTCGCCCGAGAACGAGTTCCTCGAGGTCACCTACGCGTCGGGGGACAAGGAGGTGCTGTTCTTCAAGGACTTCAGCTCCGGCGCCATGATCCAGAACGTCGTCGACCGCGCGAAGAAGGCCGCGATCAAGGACCTCCTCGCCACCGGCACACGCGGCATCCGCGTCGAGCACCTGCTCGCCGCGTGCGTCGACGAGTTCAAGGAGAACGAGGACCTGCCGAACACGACCAACCCCGACGACTGGGCGCGGATCTCCGGCAAGAAGGGCGAGCGCATCGTCTTCATCCGCACCATCGTCCAGGGCAAGAGCGGCAAGGAGAGCGGTCGCACCATCGAGACCCTCACGCCGACCGGTCAGTACCTCTGACCGCGCCGGACGGCCGCGGCGCTCGCATACCCTGACCGGGTGACCGTGCGCCGCGTGATGGGGATCGAGACCGAGTACGGCCTCGTCCAGCCCGGCCGGCCCCAGGCGAACCCGATGCTCCTGTCGAGCCACGTCGTCGCGGCCTACGCCGCCTTCGCCGCCCCGGGTCAGGGACCGCGTGCCCGGTGGGACTACGCGGACGAGGACCCGCTCGCCGACGCGCGCGGCTTCCGCCTGCAGCGCGCCGCCGCGCACCCGTCGCAGCTCACGGACGACCCGGAGCACCCGGCACCGGCCGGCCC
>CAUQTR010000319.1:0-3448 GCA_963521045.1 uncultured Actinotalea sp. | reverse complement strand
CGTCCCGGCTCCGGCGCGCCGCGGGCAGGGGCAGGTGGAGCGCGAGGCGGGAGACGCGGGGGAGGTCCGCCGCCAGGTCGACCGCGACGATCGTGCGCAGGTCGGTGTGGTCACGAGCCTCGAGCACGGGCACGACGGCCTTGGTCCACACGAGCGCGACGGTCGCGCCGCTGTCGCCGAGCTGGTGCGCGAGCTCGTCGGCCGAGTACGTCGGGTTGTGCTCGACGACGACGGCGCCGAGCCGCAGGACCGCGTAGAAGGCGACGACGTGGGTGGGGCTGTTGGGCAGCACGAGTGCGACGCGGTCGCCGCGCCGCACGCCCGCCGCGTGCAGGGCACCGGCTGCGAGCCGGACGCGGCGGCCGAGCTCGGCGTAGGTCGTGCTCGCGCGCAGGAAGTCCGTCGCGACGCGGGGCCCGTGAGCGGCCACGACGCGCTCGAGGGTGCGGGTGACGGGCTCGTCGGGCTCGGCCACGTCGGCCGGGACACCCGGGGCGTAGGAGCTGAGCCAAGGCCGGTCGTCGCTGTGGTCCACCCGACGATCGTAGGTTACGGAGCCGTAGGTTACTGCACCGTACGGCCCAGGTCTGCGTCACAGGTCGCTCGACCGTGACCCCCACAGGTTGACGCCGGCGTCGACGGCGAAACGGTCGACGGTGGCGAGCTCCTCGTCCGAGAACGGCGGCGAGTCGAGGGCCCGGAGGTTCTCGTCGAGCTGCTCGACGCTGCTCGCGCCGACGAGGACGCTCGTGGTCCGCGCGTCGCGGAGCAGCCACGCGAGGGCGAGCTGCGGGAGCGTCTGCCCCCGCTCCCGCGCGAGCGCGTCGAGACCACGCACGTGCTCGAGCGTCTCGTCCGTGATCCACGCGCGGTCGAACGAGCCACCGCGCGCGGCCCGAGAGCCGGCCGGGACGCCGTCGAGGTACCGGTTCGTGAGCAGCCCCTGGGCGAGCGGCGAGAACGCGACCAGGCCCATCCCGGCGTCGGCGACAACGTCGAGGAGCGACCGTCCGTCCGGTCCGTCGGGCTGCTCGACCCAGCGGTTGAGCATCGACCACGACGGCTGGTGGACACCGAGGCGGAGGCCGAGCTCGCGCGCGACGTCGAGCGCCTCGAGCGTGCGGCCGGCCGAGTAGGACGAGATGCCGACGTACTGGGCGCGCCCGGAGGCGAGGGCTGTCGCGAGGGCACCCAGCGTCTCCGTGAGCGGGGTGCGGGGGTCGAAGCGATGGCTGTAGAAGAGGTCGACGTGGTCGACGCCCAGGCGCTCCAGCGAGGCGTCGAGCGACGCGAGCAGGTACTTGCGGCTGCCGTGCTCCCCGTACGGCCCGGGGTGCTGCCGGTAGCCCGCCTTGGTCGACAGGACGAGCTCGTGGCGGTGGCCACGCAGGTCGGTCCGCAGCAGCCGGCCGACGAGCTCCTCGGCCGCACCCGGGGGTGGCCCGTAGTTGTTCGCGAGGTCGAGGTGCACCACCCCGCGCTCGACGGCGTGCAGCACGATCCGGCGCTGGCGGTCGACCGGCCGGTCGACCCCGAACCCCTGCCACAGCCCCAGGGAGATCGCGGGGAGGCGCAGGCCGGACCGGCCGGCGGGGCGCAGGGTCGTCGGGTCGGTCACGGGGGCGACGCTACGCCCCGCCCGTGGACCGGCCGGACATGCCTGGCGGTGTCGCGTAGCGTGACGCACGGTCGGCACGACGCCGACCGAGCGACGACAGGAGCTGGCCATGGCGGACCACGACGAGGCTGAGCCCGTGACCGGGACCCCCGACACCGCGCAGGGCACGCCCGACGCCCCGGTCGTCGCCGACGACGTCAAGGCGCGGTTCCGGGAGGCGCTCGAGCGCAAGCAGGGCGCCGGGCACCGCAGCGCCGAGGGTAAGGCCAACACGGGCACCGTGCACGGCCCCGAGACCGCGGGCGGCGGCAAGCGGACGTTCCGGCGCAAGACCGGCTGACCGGTGCCGGTCCGTCCGGCGCCACCCGGCGCCCGGACGGACCGCGCCGGCCTCAGGACAGGACGCGGAGCCGGATCGTCTGCGGCATCGTCCGCAGCACGTCGCACACGTCGGGCCCCAGGTCGGCCGCGACGTCGGTCACGACATAGCCGTGCTCACCGCGTGTCGCGAGGAGCTGGCCCTCGATGTTGACCCCGTGCTCGGCGAGGGTCTGGTTGATCCCCGCGAGCACACCGGGCGTGTTGTGGTGCAGGTGGGCGAGGCGGTGCGACCCGGTGCCGGCGTCGAGCGCGAGGTTCGGCAGGTTTACGCTCAGCGTCGTCGAGCCCGTCCGCAGGTAGTCGCGCAGCTTGCCGGAGACGAACTGCCCGATCGCCTCCTGGGCTTCCTCCGTCGAGCCGCCGATGTGCGGGGTGAGGATGACGTTGGGCAGCCCGCGCAGGTCGGACTCGAAGGGGTCGCCGCGCCGCTTCGGCTCCTCGGGGAAGACGTCGACCGCGGCGCCCCCGACGTGCCCGGAGAGCACCTGCTCGCGCAGCGCCCCGTAGTCCACGACGAACCCGCGCGAGAGGTTGAGGAAGACGGCGCCCGGCTTCATCCGAGCGAACTGCGCGGCGCCGAAGAGTCCGGCGTTGCCGTCCCGCCCGTCGACGTGCAGCGTCACGACGTCGGCGACGTCGAGGAGCTCGTCCAGGGAGTGCATCCGCCGCGCGTTGCCGAGGGCGAGCCGCTCGGCCGAGTCGTAGAAGACGACCGACATGCCGAGCGCCTCGGCGAGCACCGAGAGCTGCGTGCCGATGTTGCCGTAGCCGACGATCCCGAGCGTGCGTCCGCGCACCTCGTGCGCGCCCTCGGCCGACTTGTCCCAGACCCCCGCGTGCAGCGCCCGGTCGCGTTCGGTCAGGCGACGGGTCAACGCGATGATCTCGGCGAGCGTGATCTCGACGACCGACCGGGTGTTGGAGAACGGTGCGTTGAACGCCGCGATCCCGCGCTCGGCGGCGTGGCGCAGCGCGATCTGGTTGGTACCGATGCAGTAAGCGCCCACCGCGAGGAGGTCCGGCGCCGCGTCGAGCACCCGGCGCGTGACCTGCGTCTTGGACCGGATCCCGAGCAGGTGCACGCCGTCGAGCGCCTCGATCAGCTCGTCCTCGTCGAGCGCGCCGGTCCGGGACGTCACCTCGACCCCGTGGGCCTGCAGGATCGTCGTGGCGTGGGGGTGGAGGCTCTCGAGGAGCAGGGCGCGGAGCACGGGCCCATGGTGGCGCGGTCCTCGGGGTCGGCACAAAAGAGCCCGACAGGCGGGACGGTTCGCGACGCGGGACACTGCGCCGGTGGAGCGCGCGCGGGTCGAGGAGCACACGCCCCCACGCATGCGCCCACACCGCCGGTCTCCCGCGGCGGTGCTGGTCCCGCTGGTCCTGCTCGCCGTGGCCGTGGCCTGGGCCGTCGAGCGCACGGGCGGTGACCTCGCCTCGCTCGTCCGGCCC
>CAUQTR010000318.1:0-3460 GCA_963521045.1 uncultured Actinotalea sp. | reverse complement strand
GCCCGGGACGACGCGCCGCCGGGCGTCAGCGCGCGAAGGCCTCCTCGACCAGCGCGGTCTGCTCGCTCGCGTGGGTCTTGCTCGAGCCCGCCGCGGGCGACGCGGACGCGCGCCGGGACACGCGGCGCACGGGACGGCCCAGGGCCGCCTCGAGCTGGGGGGCGAGGAAGGTCCACGCGCCCTGGTTGGCCGGCTCCTCCTGGACCCACCGCACCTCGGCGTCGCCGTACGGCTCCACGGCGCGCAGCAGGCCCTCGGTGTCGACCGGGTACAGCTGCTCGAGCCGCACGATGGCGGTGCGGTCGTCCTCGGCCTTGACCCGCTGCGCGACGAGGTCGTAGTAGACCTTGCCCGCGCACAGCAGGACGCGGTCGACCCGGCCGGCGTCGCCGAGGTGCTCCTCCGGGACGACGGGACGGAAGGTGCCGGACGTGAAGTCCTCCACCGCCGACGCCGCCGCCTTGAGGCGCAGCATCGACTTCGGCGTCGCCACCACGAGGGGACGCCGCGGGCGCGCGTACGCCTGGCGGCGCAGCAGGTGGAAGTACGACGCGGGCGTGCTGGGCGCCGCGACCGTCATGTTGTCCTCGGCGCACAGCTGGAGGAAGCGCTCGATGCGCGCGGACGAGTGGTCCGGGCCCTGGCCCTCGAAGCCGTGGGGGAGCAGGAGGACGACCGACGAGCGCTGACCCCACTTCTGCTCCGCGGACGAGATGAACTCGTCGATGATCGTCTGCGCGCCGTTGACGAAGTCGCCGAACTGCGCCTCCCAGAGCACGAGCGCGTCCGGCCGCTCGACGGAGTAGCCGTACTCGAACCCCATGGCCGCGAACTCGGACAGCGAGGAGTCGTAGGCCCAGAACTTGGCCTGGTCGCTCGAGAGGTAGACCAGCGGCGTCCACTCGGCGCCCGTGCGGCGGTCGTGCAGCACCGCGTGGCGCTGGACGAACGTGCCGCGGCGGGAGTCCTGGCCGGCCAGGCGGACCGGGGTGCCCTCGAGCAGCAGCGAGCCGAACGCGAGCAGCTCTCCGTAGCCCCAGTCGATCCCGCCCTCGCGGGACATCTGCTCGCGCTTGGCGAGCAGCTGCTCGAGCTTGGGGTGCACGGTGAACCCGGCCGGCGGGCGCACGTGCGCCCGGCCGATCCGCTCGAGCACCTCGGCGTCGACCGCGGTGCGCCAGCCGACCATCGTCCCGGCGTCCTCGCGCTGGGACTCGGGCCGCTCGAGGCCCGCGACGGGCTCGGTCGAGGCGGGCGGCGTGTAGGCGCCCTCGCGCGTCTCGGTGAAGACCCGCTCGAGCTGGTTCTGGTAGTCCTGCAGCACCTGCGCGGCCTCGTCGACCGTGATGTCGCCGCGGCTGACGAGCGACTCGGTGTAGAGCTTGCGCGCGGAGCGCTTGCCCTCGATGAGGTTGTACATGAGCGGCTGCGTCATCGACGGGTCGTCGCCCTCGTTGTGGCCGCGGCGGCGGTAGCAGATCATGTCGATGATCACGTCGCGGTCGAACTGCTCACGGAACTCGAACGCGAGCTCGGCGACCCGGACGCACGCCTCGGGGTCGTCGCCGTTGACGTGGAAGACCGGGACCTGCAGGCCCTTGGCGACGTCGGTCGCGTACTGCGACGAGCGTGACGAGGACGGGCCGGTCGTGAACCCGACCTGGTTGTTGACGATGACGTGCACGGTGCCGCCGGTGCGGTAGCCGCGCAGCTGCGCGAGGTTGAGGGTCTCGACGACCACACCCTGACCCGCGAACGCCGCGTCCCCGTGGATGAGGATGGGCAGCACCGAGAAGCCGTCGCCGCCGAGGTCGATCCGGTCCTGCTTCGCGCGGACGATGCCCTCGAGCACCGGGTCGACCGCCTCGAGGTGCGAGGGGTTGGCGGCGAGGTACACCTTCGTCGTCGCCCCGGACTCGGCGGTGAACGTGCCCTCGGTGCCGAGGTGGTACTTGACGTCGCCCGAGCCCTGGACGCTCTTCGGGTCCTGGTTGCCCTCGAACTCCTTGAAGATCTGCCCGTAGCTCTTGCCGGCGAGGTTCGCCAGCACGTTGAGCCGGCCGCGGTGCGACATGCCGATGCAGACCTCGTCCAGCCCGTTCTCCGCGGCGCGCGACAGCACGGCGTCGAGCAGGGGGATGAGCGACTCGCCGCCCTCGAGCGAGAACCGCTTCTGCCCGACGAACTTGGTCTGCAGGAAGGTCTCGAACGCCTCCGCCGCGTTGAGGCGGCGCAGGATGCGCAGCTGGTCCTCGCGGGGCGTGCGGGCGTAGCCCGACTCGAGGCGTTCCTGGAGCCAGCGGCGCTGGCGCGGGTCCTGCAGGTGCATGTACTCGATGCCGATGGTGCGGCAGTACGAGTCGCGCAGGAGCCCCAGGATGTCGCGCAGCTTGGCCTTGGGCTTGCCGGTGAAGCCTGCGGTCGGGAACACCCGGTCGAGGTCCCACAGGGTCAGGCCGTGGCTCTGGATGTCGAGGTCGGGGTGCTTGCGCTGGCGGTAGGCGAGCGGGTCCGTCTCGGCCAGGAGGTGACCGCGCGAGCGGTGCGCGTGGATGAGCTCCGCGATGCGCGCCGGCTTGGCCAGCTCCGTGTCCTCGTCGACGGTGTTGTCGCGCACCCAGCGGACCGGCTCGTACGGCACGCGCATGGCGGTGAAGACGCGGTCGTAGAAGCCGCCCTCGCCGAGCAGCTTCGCCGCGACGATCCGCAGGAAGTCGCCGGACTGCGCACCCTGGATGATGCGGTGGTCGTAGGTCGAGGTGAGCGTGAGCACCTTGGAGATGCCCAGGCGCGCGAGCTGCTCGTCGGACGCACCCTGGAACTCGGCCGGGTAGTCCATCGCGCCGACGCCGATGATCGTGCCCTGGCCGGCCATGAGGCGCGGCACGGAGTGCACGGTGCCGATCGTGCCCGGGTTCGTCAGCGAGATCGTCGTGCCCGCGAAGTCGTCGACCGAGAGCTTGTTGGTCCGCGCACGGCGCACCAGGTCCTCGTAGGCCGCGACGAACTGGCCGAAGTCCATCCGGTCGGCGCTCTTGATCGACGGGACCAGGAGCTGGCGCGTGCCGTCCGGCTTCGCGAGGTCGATCGCGAGACCGAAGTTCACCGCGCCGGGCGTGACGACCGACGGCTTGTCGTCCACGAGGCTGTAGGCGGTGTTCATCGCCGGCATGTCGCCCAGCGCCTCGACCACCGCCCAGCCGATGAGATGGGTGAAGGAGACCTTGCCGCCGCGGCTGCGCGCGAGGTGGTTGTTGATGACGATGCGGTTGTCGACCATGAGCTTGGCCGGCACCGCGCGCACCGAGGTCGCCGTCGGGACCTCGAGGCTCGCCTCCATGTTGGTCACGACGCGCGCGGCCGGACCGCGCAGGCGCTCGACCGTCGGCTCCGGGACGGCCTCGGGCTCGTCCGGGCGCGCGGCGGCCACCTCGGCGTACGGCGCCGTCGCGGGTGTGGC
>CAUQTR010000317.1:0-3464 GCA_963521045.1 uncultured Actinotalea sp. | reverse complement strand
CCCGGGAGAGGGCCGCCGTGACGTCGTGGAGCACGGCCAGGTCCCCGGCGGACGCCTCCGCCGCGCGACGGGCGGCCTGCAGCTCACGTTCGTAGCGGGAGCGCTCGGCCGCACCGCTCAGTGCCACGTCGACGCCGTCGGCGACGACGCGGGCCGAGAGGAGGACGGGCAGGCGTCCTGCCGGCCCGCGCAGCTCGACGGCGACCTCGTCGACGCCGCCCTGCATGCGCAGCAGCGGCGAGAGGTGGGTCTCCCAGTAGATCCGTCCACCGACGGTGAGCAGCTCGCTGAGGCGGTGACCGACGACGTCGTGCCTCGGCCGGTCGAGCCAGCGCAGCAGCGTGCCGTTCGCGAGGACGACCCGGCCGTCGGGGTCCAGCCGCAGGAGCGCGACCGGCGCGCGGTCCCACGCGTCCGCGAGCTCCGTCACCGGCGGTCGCCGCTCGTCACTGCCGCGCCGCGTCGCGGGTGCGCTCGAGGTAGGTGGACATCGCGGCGACCACCTCGCCCGGCGCGCTGAGGTTCGGGCAGTGGCCGACGGCGTCGAGGACGACGAGCTCGCTCCCGGCGAGGTGCTCGTGCACCCAGCGGCCGACCTCGGGCGGTGCGATGACGTCCTCACGGCTCTGCAGGACGAGAGCGGGCGTGGTGATGCGCGCGAGGTCGGCGCGGTTGTCCGACAGGAAGGTGGTCCGGGCGAAGTGCCGGGCGATCGCCGGGTCGGTGCGGCAGAATGCGTTGGTGAGCTCGTCGCCGAGCTCCGGGCGGTCGGGGTTCCCCATGATCACGGGGGCGATGTGCTGGGACCAGCCGAGGTAGTTGTCGTCCATGGTCTCGAGCAGCTCGTCGATCTCCGTCGCGGAGAAGCCGCCGCGGTAGCCGTCGTCGTCGATGTAGCGCGGGCTGGGGCCCACGAGCACGAGGCGGTCGAACAGCTCGGGGCGGTCGGCGGCGGCGAGCAGGCCGATGGTGGCGCTCACGGAGTGCCCGACGAGAACGACGGGGCCGAGCCCGAGCGCCTCGACGATCTGCACCACGTCGTCCGCGTAGCCCTGGAGCGTGCCGTACCGCGCGGGGTCCCAGGCGGCGAGGTCGGACGCGCCGGCGCCCACGTGGTCGAAGGTCACGACGCGGCGGGTGGCCTCGAAGGCGGGTGCGACGAGCCGCCACATCGACTTGTCGCAGCCGAAGCCGTGCGCCAGGAGGAGCGGCGGCGCACCGGGCGTACCGGTCAGCACGACCGCGTTCCTCGTGAGCACGTCCACGGCGACCAGACTAGGCGTCGTGCCCCGTGCGTCCAGGCGGAGTCCGCGCGGGCTCGGGCAGCCCGGCGGCCAGTGAGTCGAGCGCCTCGGCGACGACGTCGGTGAGCGGCCGCGCGAAGTGGGTGATGCTGGCATGCCACACGGCGGTGCGCACCGCACTCGTGACGACCCCCACGACGAGCGCCGGGTAGAGGTCCGTGGGTGCCGCACCGATCCGCTCCGCGAGGGCCAGCGCGAGAGCACGGTCGAGCTCCGCCGAGGCCCCCGCCAGCGCCGCGCGCAGGTGCGGGTGGGTCTCGAGCACCTGCATGCGCAGCGACCACACCGCCTCGTCGATCGTCACGGTCGACGCGTACTCGGCCACCACCGCGCGGATCGCGCTGAGCGGGTCCTCCGTCGCGGGGCGGTCCAGCAGGGTGCGGGCGAGGCGGCCGGGGACCTCCGGGTCGTTGCCGACGAGGGCGTCCTCCTTGCCCGCGAAGTAGTTGAAGAAGGTCCGCGGGGAGACGTCGGCCGCGGCGGCGATGTCGTCGGTCGTGACCCCGTCGAGGCCGCGCTCGGCGACGAGGCGCAGCGCCGCCAGACGTAGGGCCCTGCGGGTGGAGCGCTTCTTGCGCTCGCGCAGGCCCTCGGGTGAGGCCACCTCCGAGGAGGTGGGGCGGTCGGCCTGGGGGGCCGGGGCCGGCTCGGTCGTCACGGGAGGAGCCTACGGCATATTGCTGCCGAGGGTGCAAGCATGCACACTCTGCGAATTTGCCGAGAGTGCAAGGACGACGTACCGTCTCCGGGTGCGCCAGACCCCCGCTGCGACCGCCAGCCCCGCGACACCCGCCTCCGCCCCGTCCCCCGTGCCCACGGGTCTGGACCGCGACGCCCGCCGCGTCTTCGCCGGTCTCATGCTCGGGATGCTCGTCGCCTCGGTGAGCCAGACGATCGTCTCCCCGGCGATGCCGGTCATCGTGGCCGAGCTCGGCGGGATGGAGCACTACAGCTGGCTCGCGACGGCGGCCATGCTCGTCTCGGCGGTCGTCGTCCCGATCGTCGGCAAGCTGTCCGACCTGTACGGCCGCCGGTCGTTCTACCTCGCGGGCCTCGTCGTCTTCCTCAGCGGTTCGGTGCTCGCCGGCCTGGCGCCGGACTTCTGGTGGCTCGTCGGCGCGCGCGCCGTGCAGGGCCTCGGCATGGGTGCGCTGATGACCCTGTCCCAGACGATCATCGGCGACATCATCCCGCCGCGTCAGCGCGGCAAGTACCAGGGCCTCATGGGCGCGGTGTTCGGGTTGACCTCGATCGCCGGGCCGCTGGCCGGCGGGTGGATCACCGACCACTGGGGCTGGCGCTGGCTCTTCTTCGCCACGCTGCCGATCGGGGTCGCCGCGCTCGTCGTGATCGTCCGCTTCCTGCACGTGCCGCACGTCCGGCGGCGCGCGCCCATCGACGTCGCGGGCATCCTCACCCTCTCCGGCGCCCTGGTCGCGATCCTGCTCGCGACGTCGTGGGGCGGGACGACGTACCCGTGGGGCTCGGTGCAGATCGTCGGCCTCTTCGCGGTCGGTGCGGTGCTGCTGGCGGCGTTCGTGCCGATCGAGCTGCGCGCGCAGGAGCCGGTGCTGCCGCTGCGCCTGTTCCGGAGCTCGGTGTTCACGTTCGCCAACGTCGCGTCGTTCTTCGTCGCGACGGGCATGTTCGGCGCGATCTTCTACATCCCCGTCTACGCCCAGGGTGTGCTGGGCGTCAGCGCGACGAGCTCGGGCCTCATCATCATCCCGATGAGCGCCGCCATGATCGGCGTCGGCATCGTGGTCGGCCTGCTGATCACGCGCTGGGGCCACTACAAGCCGTTCGTCGTCGGCGGCACGCTCGTCATGGTCGGCGGCTTCTGGCTGCTCACCCGCGTGCACTACGGGTCGTCCGCGCTCCAGCTCACGCTCGCGATGGTGGTCGTCGGCGCAGGCCTGGGCAGCGCGATGCAGACCTACACGCTCATCGTGCAGAACGCCGTCGAGCGGCGGGACCTGGGTGTGGCGACCGCGGCCAACCAGTTCTTCCGCAGCGCGGGCGGCACCGTGGGCATCGCCGTCCTCGGGACGATCATGAGCACCCGGATCGCGACGGCGATCCCGGCGCACCTCCCGCCCGGCGCGGCCGCTGCGCTGCCGGCCGAGGGCGTCGACGCCGGCGCGGTGCTCGACCCGTCGG
>CAUQTR010000316.1:0-3476 GCA_963521045.1 uncultured Actinotalea sp. | reverse complement strand
GGCCGGTGCCCCGCCGGCCCCGACCGCGGTCGGCAGCGCCCCGGCAGGTCCCGGCGGTGTGGACTGCCCGAACTGCCAGACGCACAACGTCGACGGCGCCCTGTTCTGCGAGGCGTGCGGCTACGACTTCACGACCGGTGCGCTCCCGCGCGGCAGCGCGCCCGCGTCGGGTACGGCGGAGGCCGGGGCGGACCCGGCTGGAGCAGTCGGAGGTACCTCGACGGGTGACGGCGGCGCGCCGGCGTCGTCCGTCGGGTCCGCGAGCGGCGGCACCGTGTCCGCCGGCGACCCCGGGCCGATCGCGCCCCAGGTCCCCCTCGAGTGGGTGGCCGAGGTCTGGGTGGACCCCGACTGGTACGCCGCGCAGGACCAGGCCGACCAGCCCTGCCCGTCGCCGGGCCTGCCGACGACCGTCCCGCTCGGGGTGCGGTCGCTGCTCGTGGGTCGCGTCTCGCGCAGCCGCAACATCCATCCGGAGATCGACTGCGGGACGGACTCGGCCGTGAGCCGCCGCCAGGCCCAGCTGACGACCGACGGCACGCGGTGGTTCGTCGAGGACCTCCAGTCCTCGAACGGGACGTACGTCGGTCCCGCGAGCGGTCCGCTGCCGACGGTGCCGCTGGTTCCCGGCCAGCGCCAGGAGCTCGCGGAGGACGACCGGGTCTACGTGGGGGCGTGGACGCGCCTCGTCGTCCGTCGCGCCACCGAGGAGGAGCGCACCGCCGGGGCCTGATCGCAGCGGACCGGATCTGTCGGGCGCGGGCGGCGTCGGGCGGGCCAGGGTGGACGTCGAGAGGGGGCCGCATGATCTCGGCGCTGAACCGGCTCGTGGACCTCGTCGAGGAGCACCTCGGCGACGAGCTCGACGTCGCCCGGCTCGCGCGTTCGCTCGGCACCACCGAGCACCACCTGCGCCGGATGTTCTCGTCGCTCGCGGGCATGCCGCTGTCGGAGTACGTGCGCCGGCGGCGGATGACCGTGGCCGCGGCCGACGTCGTCGGCGGCCGGGACGACCTGCTCGGCGTCGCGGTCCGGTACGGCTACGGGTCCGCCGAAGCCTTCGGGCGGGCGTTCCGCGCGGTGCACGGTGCGACGCCGGGCGACGTGCGCCGGGACGGCGGCCCCCTCCGGTCACAACCGCAGGTCAGGTTCCGCCTGGCCGTCGAAGGGAGCACCCCGATGGACACCCGCATCACCGAGCGACCGGCCTTCCGGCTCGTGGGGCACGCCGCCCGCGTGCCGCTCGTGCACCAGGGCGTCAACCCGCACATCCAGGCCCACGTGGCGTCGCTGCCGCCGGCGGAGCACGCGCGTCTCCAGCACCTGGCGGACACCGAGCCCGCCGGCCTCCTCGGCGTGAGCGACGACCTCGACCCGGACCGCACGGAGGGCAGCGAGCTGACGTACCTCCACGGCGTCGCCCGGAGCGCGGGCGCCGACGTGCCACCCGACCTCGACGCCATCGAGGTGCCCGCGGGCACGTGGGCCGTGTTCCGCAGCTCGGGACCGCACCCGGACGCCCTGCAGGCGATGTGGGCGGCGACCGCGACCGAGTGGTTCCCGTCGAACCCCTGGCGGCTGCGCCCGGGCCCGGAGATCCTCGCGGTCCTCGACCGCGCCGCTGACTTCTCCACCGCCACGTGCGAGCTCTGGCTGCCCGTGGAGCCGGCCTGACCGGTGGGTCCGACCCTCGAGACCGGTCGGCCCGTCGAGCCTGCCGAGGCGCTCAGCCGAGGGGCACCAGGAGGCACGTGGTCACCGCGTGGGCGACCACCCGGCCGGCCGCGTCGACGATCCGAGCCTCCGCCGTGGCCGTCCGTCGACCGAGCGACACCACGGTCCCGGTGCACGTGAGCACGCCGCTGTCGAGGGTCGCCGCACGCGTGAACTTCAGCACCAGGTCGAGGGAGGTGTAGGAGACGCCGACCGGCAGCCGCGTGTGCACGGCGCACCCCAGCGCCGTGTCGGCGAGGGTGGACAGGACGCCGCCGTGCACCGAGCCCAGGGGGTTGTACTGCCACTCCGCCGGCTCGAGCGTGAACACGGCGAACCCGTCGCCCACCTCACGCGGCACGACGCCGGTCGTCGCGAGCGCGGGCGGCACGGGCAGCTCGCCGCGGCCGATCGCCTCGAGGAGCTCGAGCCCGGTCATCGTGCGGGCGGCCGCGGCGATCCGCGCGGGGTCGCCCCAGGTGTAGCTGCGCTCGCGGGTCGTCGCGTGGAGGCGACCGGGGGCGGGGCCGGGGGTCATCGTGAGGTCGCGGCCAGCTGGGGGTAAAGCGCCTCGATGGGGCCGGCCAGGCCGGCCTTGACGTCCCGGCTGAGCGCGTCGATGAGGATCTCGAGCTCACCCGCCTCGAGCCCGTCGTAGGCGGCGCGGACCACGTCGGCCGGGTCGTTCTTCGGCTCGTCGATCCCCGCCGCCAGCGGCGTGTCCGCGAAGCCGAGGTGCAGCCCCGTCACCTGGATGCCCTCGGGCGCGAGACGCAGCCGCTGGGTGTTCGTGGCCGACCACAGGGCAGCCTTGGCGGCGCTGTAGGCGTCGCCGAGCGCGACCCAGCTCAGTGCGGACAGGACGGTGAGGACCGCGCCCCGCTGCGCGCGCAGCGCCGGCCGGAAGGCGTCGACGACGGCGAGGGCGCCCCAGAAGTTCGTCTCGAACATCACGCGTGCCGGCTCGAGATCACCGAGCACGCTCGACCGGTTCGACATCCCGGCGTTGTTGATCAGCACCGAGGTGTCCGGCGCGTGCCGAGCGGCGTCGGCCAGCGACGCGGCGGAGGTCACGTCGAGCGTGAGCGGCACGATCCGCTCGTCGTCCCAGTCCTCGCGGACCGTGCGGGCCGACGCGTAGACCTTGGCCGCACCGCGCTCCACCGCCTGCCGGACGAAGTGCTGGCCGAGCCCTCCGTTGGCGCCCGTGACGAGCACGACCGCGCCCTCCAGTGCTGGCATCTCGCCCGTCCTCCCGATCGTGCGCCGGAGCGCTCTGACTTCGTTTTGCGATGCTAGCACCTGGCTTCAACGGGCGAAGCCCGGCGTTAGCCTGGAGCCATGGATGCGTCGTCGCTCCCCGCCAACCGGTACTGCTCCGTCGCGCGGTCGCTCGAGCTGCTCGGCCAGAAGTGGAACCTGCTCCTGCTGCGCGAGGCGTTCTTCGGACGCACCCGGTACGCCGAGTTCCAGCGCATCGGCGTACCGCACGCCACGCTGGGTCACCGCCTGGACGCGCTCGTGGCGGGCGGCCTGCTGGAACGGCGCGCCTACCGTGAGCCGGGCGAGCGCACGCGCGAGGAGTACCTGCTCACCGACGCCGGGCGTGACGCCATCGGGGTGCTCGCCGCCCTCGGCTCGTGGGGTGACCGGCACCTGCCCCTGCCGAAGGGCCCGAGCATCGCGTACGAGACGACCGGCGGGGCGCCGGTCCGCCTCGCGTTCGTGGACGACGCCGGCCAGGTGGTGGACCCGGCCGACGT
>CAUQTR010000315.1:0-3500 GCA_963521045.1 uncultured Actinotalea sp. | reverse complement strand
GCAACGAGGCCTTCCGTGCCGCCGAGCTGGAGCCCGCCGAGCACCACCGCGGTGACCGCACCCGCGCCGACGACGCCCGTCGTCGCCCGACGGGCGGCGCGGCGGCGCCGGATGCGCACGACCATGTGCCGCACCTGGTCGTTCATGCGTGCCGTCGCCTCGTCGTCGTGCACCGAGCGCGCGAGGTCGTGCAGGGACTGCTCCAGGTCCACGCTCATCGCGTCCTCCTCGTGCTCGTCAGGGTGATCGTCTGGTCGTGCTCGTCGGGCACGGGGGCCGGGAGCGGGCCGAGCAGGCCCTCCATCCGGCGTACCGCGTCCGACAGGTAGCGCTTGACGGCGCCCTCGCTCACCGCGAGCGCGTCGGCGATCGAGGGCACGGTGAGGTCCTCGTAGAACCGCAGGACCACGCACGCGCGCTCCCGCGGTGACAGCTCCGCGAGCGCGGCCGCGACGTCGGCGCGGGCCGCGACCCCCGCGTCGCAGCCCGGCCCGACCTCGTCGACGGCGAGCAGGTGCCGCACCGCGGCCCAGCGCCGGCGTCGCCGGAAGCCGTCGACGTAGGTGGTCAGCACCGCACGGCGCACGTAGCCCTCGAGGCTGTGTGTCTCGAGCCCGCCCCGCCCGCGCGCGAAGGTCTTGACGAGCGCGTCCTGGACGAGGTCCTCCGCCTCACGCCGGTCGCCGCACAGGAGGAACGCGTACCCGACGAGTGCCGAGCCCCGCGCGCGCACCAGCTCGTCGAGTGCCTGCTCCCACGCCGCCATCCGGTCGTCGCCCCCTCCCGCCGGCGGTCGCCGGCCGTGCCCGTGCACGATCGTGCCGTTCCGGCACGGGTCGGCGCTCGTGTGCCCGCTCATGGTGACGAACGGGAGGCCCCGACCGTTGGGGCGATGGTCACCGGAGGGACGGCGAGCCGCCGGTTCGCGCGCCGTCGGCGCCACCGTAGACTGCGCGCCAGTCACGGCTCAGGGGGGCCGTGCCGCCGTCGGCAGAGTCGCCGACCGGCCCCACACGTTCGAGGAGGACGGATGCCCACGCTCGGATCATCGAGCCTGACCATCGTGGGCGTGATCGCCGCCATCGCGGTCGTCTCGCTCGTCTTCGCCGTGGTCCTGCGCCGACAGGTGCTCGCGGCCGGCGAAGGCACGGTCAAGATGCAGGAGATCGCGCTCGCGATCCAGGAAGGCGCCTCGGCCTACCTGGCTCGCATGTTCCGCACGCTCGTCCTGTTCGCCGTGCTGGTGTTCGCCCTGCTCTTCCTGCTGCCCGGGGACACCGGGGTCAAGGTGGGCCGGTCGATCTTCTTCCTGCTGGGCGCCGGGTTCTCCGCCGCGATCGGCTACCTGGGCATGTGGCTCGCCGTGCGTGCGAACGTCCGTGTGGCCGCGGCGGCGATGCGCCCCGGTGGCCGTGCCGAGGGCTCGCGGATCGCGTTCCGCACCGGCGGCGTCGTCGGCATGTCCGTCGTCGGGCTCGGCCTGCTCGGCGCCGCGGCCGTGGTGCTCATCTACCGCGAGCAGGCGCCCGCGGTGCTCGAGGGCTTCGGGTTCGGCGCCGCGCTGCTCGCCATGTTCATGCGCGTCGGCGGCGGCATCTTCACCAAGGCGGCGGACGTCGGCGCCGACCTCGTCGGCAAGGTCGAGCAGGGCATCCCCGAGGACGACCCGCGCAACGCCGCGACGATCGCCGACAACGTGGGCGACAACGTGGGCGACTGCGCCGGCATGGCGGCCGACCTGTTCGAGTCCTACGCGGTCACGCTCGTCGCGGCGCTCATCCTGGGCAAGGTCGCGTTCGGCGAGCAGGGCCTCGTCTTCCCCCTCATCGTCACCGCGATCGGCGCGATCACGGCCGCCCTCGGCGTCTACATCACGCGCGTGCGCGGCTCGGAGAGCGGGCTCGCGGCGATCTACCGCGGCTTCTACACCTCGGCCCTCATCGGCGCCGTCCTGGCGGCCGTCGCCGCCTTCGTCTACCTGCCGTCGTCGTTCGCCGAGCTCTCGGGCGTCGGCGAGGAGCTGGCGAACCACACGGGCGACCCGCGCGTCGTCGCGACGCTGGCCGTCGCGATCGGTGTCGTCCTCGCGGGCGTCATCCTGTGGCTCACCGGCTACTTCACCGGCACGACGTCGAAGCCGACGCTGCACGTCGCGCGCACGTCCCTCACCGGCGCCGCCACCGTCGTGCTCTCGGGCATCGGCGTCGGCTTCGAGTCGGCGGTCTACACGGCCGGCATCATCGCCGCGGCGATGTGCGGGGTGTTCCTCATCTCGGGCGGCTCGATCACGCTCTCGCTCTTCCTCATCGCCCTGGCCGGCTGCGGCCTGCTGACGACGGTCGGCGTCATCGTCGCCATGGACACGTTCGGGCCGGTGAGCGACAACGCGCAGGGCATCGCCGAGATGTCGGGCGACGTCGACGCCGAGGGCGCGCAGATCCTCACGGACCTCGACGCCGTGGGCAACACCACCAAGGCGATCACCAAGGGCATCGCTATCGCGACCGCCGTCCTGGCCGCGACGGCGCTGTTCGGCTCCTACACCGACGCCGTCCGGCAGGCGCTCGCCGAGATCGGCGACGCGCTCGACACGTCGGGCACCGCGCTGGCGATGATCTCCTACGAGGTCATCTCGCCGATCACGCTCGTGGGCGTCATCCTCGGCGCGGCCACGGTGTTCCTCTTCTCGGGCCTGGCCATCGACGCGGTGACCCGCGCAGCCGGCGCGATCGTCTTCGAGGTGCGCCGCCAGTTCCGCGAGATGCCGGGCATCATGACCGGCGAGGTGCGGCCCGAGTACGGCAAGGTCGTCGACATCTGCACGCGCGACTCGCTGCGCGAGCTCGCGACGCCCGGCCTGCTGGCGGCATTCGCGCCCATCGCCGTCGGCTTCGGCCTCGGTGTCGGCCCGCTCGCGGGCTTCCTCGCCGGGGCGATCGCCGCCGGTGTGCTCATGGCCGTGTTCCTCGCCAACTCGGGCGGTGCCTGGGACAACGCGAAGAAGATCGTCGAGGACGGCAAGTACGGGGGCAAGAACTCCGACGCGCACGCCGCCGTGGTCATCGGCGACACGGTGGGCGACCCGTTCAAGGACACCGCGGGCCCGGCCATCAACCCGCTGATCAAGGTGATGAACCTCGTCGCCCTGCTCATCGCGCCGGCCGTCGTCCAGATCAGCCTGGGCGAGGACGCCAACCACGCGCTGCGCCTGGGCATCGCGACCGTCGCGGCGCTCATCGCGTTCGGCGCCGTGATCCTGTCCCGCCTGCGGGCTGCGGCCGTCGACCGCGAGGGCCGTCTCGAGCACGAGGCGCACCTGGTCTGACGGGCTCACCTCGAGCACACGGGAGCGTGCGTGCAGGTAGAGGTGTCGTTTACCACTCCAGGTGCGCGGATGTTCGGATACGCGCGTCCGAGCGGGCGGCGCGGTCGGCCGGCGAGCGTCGGCCGGCGAGCGGCGCGGCCGGTGGGTCAGTCGGCCGTTCGCGCGTAGGCGGGGG
>CAUQTR010000314.1:0-3513 GCA_963521045.1 uncultured Actinotalea sp. | reverse complement strand
CGCGACGCCCCAGGCGCCGAGCCGCTCGACGGCGGCCGGTGGCACCGTGCCCGGCCAGACCGCGTCCACCTCGGTACCGAGCGTGCGGGCGACGGTCAGGAGCTCGTAGGCCGAGGACCGGGGTGCGTCCCCGTGGTGGTCCACCACGACGAGCACGCGTGCGGCCCCGAGGGGCGTGGGGTCGGTCATCGGTCCTCCGGCGGTGGGACGGTCGGTCTGCGGGTGAGGCTGTCGGACGGGGCTTGCGCGCGGCGGGCGGTCGGGCCCGACGACACCTCAGACGAGGCGGTTCTCGACGAGGAAGGCCGCGAGACGGAGGCCCGCGTCGCCCTCGTCTGTGACGAGCACGCGGTTCTCCCGCGGTGGCCGGGGCGTGGCGTCGACCACCTGCGTCCGGGCGCCGGCCGCACCGACCTCGTCGGCCGGGACGCCGAGGTCGGCGAGCGTCCACGCGGTCACCGCCTTCTTGCGCGCGGCCATGATCGCCTTGAAGTTCGGGTAGCGCGGCTGGTTCGACTGGTCCGTGACGCTCACCAGCGCGGGCAGCGGGGCCTCGACGACCTCCGTCGCGTGGTCGAGCTCGCGGCGCACGCGGACCGTGCCGCCGTCGACGGCGAGCTCGGCGGCGAGGGTGGCCTGCGGCAGCCCGAGGTGCGCCGCGAGGAGCGTGGGCACGACGGACATGAGCCCGTCGAGGGCCGCCATGCCCGTGACCACCAGATCCACGGGGCCGTCCTGGGCGACCCGCTGGACGGCCGCGGCGAGCACCCGCGCCGTGGCGAAGGCGTCCGAGCCCTCGAGCGCGTCGTCGACCACGTGGACCGCGGCGTCGGCGCCCATCTGCAGCGCGCGGCGCACCGCGTCCTCGGCGTCGGCCGGTCCCATCGTCACGGCGACCACCTCGCCACCGTGCTGCTCGACGAGCGACACGGCCGCCTCGACCGCGTTCTCGTCGAGCTCGTTGAGGGTCCCGTCGCCCTGGCTGCGGTCCACCCGGCCGTCGGGCGTGAACCCGCGTTCGGCCTGCAGGTCCGGGACGTGCTTGACGCACACGACGATCCTCATCAGCACGCTCTCCATCCGGTGGGCCGCGGCGGGCTCGGCGCCCGCCCCGCACGACCCCCGGAAGGTTACCGCCGCTCGCGTGGCGCCACGGCGCGCGGGTGTCCCGCCCGTGTCCCCCGCCGGCGCCCGGATGGTCCAGACTGTCCCCTCGTGAGCGCTCACCTGGACCGCCGCGCCCCGCACCGGCTCGGCGTGCACCTGGTCGACGACGGGGCCGACGTCGCCGTGCTCGCGTCGCACGCCGACGCCGTCGAGCTGTGCCTGCTCGACCCCGACCCGTCGTCGCCCGACGGATGGTCCGAGCGGCGCGTCCGGCTCGGTGGCCCACGCCACGGCGTCTGGTTCGCGCACGTGCCGGGCGTCCGGGCCGGCCAGCGCTACGGGTTCCGGGCCCACGGCCGCTGGGACCCCGAGGCGGGCCTGCGCTACAACCCGGCCAAGCTGCTCGTCGACCCCTACGCGCGCGGGCTCGTGGGCGACGTCGTGCTCGGCCAGGCCGTGCACGGGCACCGGGTCGACGAGGACGGCCGCACCCTGGGCGAGCGTCCGGAGCTCGACGGGACCGACTCGCGCGCCGCCGTGCCGCACGGCGTCGTGCTCGACGACCGCTTCGACGCCGAACCTGTCGCCCGCCCGCAGGTGCCGTGGGAGGACACGGTCGTCTACGAGGCGCACGTGCGCGGTCTGACGATGCGCCTGCCCGGCGTCCCGCCCGAGCTGCGCGGCACCTACGCCGGCCTCGCGCACCCCGCCACGATCGCCCACCTGCGCGGGCTCGGCGTGACGACGGTCGAGCTGCTGCCGATCCACGCGATGGCCAGCGAGCCGCACCTCGTGCGCCGCGGCCTGACCAACTACTGGGGCTACAACACCCTCGGCTTCTTCGCCCCGAACCCCTCCTACGCGACTCGCGCCGCGCAGGACGCGGGCCCCCAGGCCGTGCTCGCCGAGGTCAAGGGCATGGTGCACCTGCTGCACCAGGCCGGCCTCGAGGTGCTCCTCGACGTCGTCTACAACCACACGTGCGAGGGCGGCACGGACGGCCTGCAGCTGAGCTGGCGTGGCCTCGACCCGACCGTCTACTACCTGCACGACGGCGGCACACCCGCGCGCTTCGCGGACGTCACGGGGTGCGGCAACTCCCTCGACTTCCGCCGGCCGCGCGTGGTGCAGATGGCGCTCGACTCCCTGCGGTACTGGGTGGCCGACGTCGGCGTCGACGGCTTCCGCTTCGACCTCGCCGTCACGCTCGGGCGGGACGACGACGGCTTCACCCCCCACCACCCGTTCCTCGTCGGCCTGCAGACGGACCCCGTCCTGGCGGGCACCAAGCTCGTGGTCGAGCCCTGGGACGTCGGGCCGGGCGGCTGGCGCACCGGCGCGTTCCCGGAGCCGCTCGCGGAGTGGAACGACCGGTTCCGCAACTCCGTGCGCTCGTTCTGGCTCGCGGACCCGGCGCAGGCCGCGCACGGGCGCCCCGGTCACGGCGTCCGGGAGCTGGCCACCCGCCTGGCGGGCTCGGCCGACCTCTTCGGGTACAGCGACCCGCCGCTGCAGCGCGGCGTGACCGCCTCGGTCAACTACGTCACGGCCCACGACGGCTTCACGCTCGCGGACCTGACCCGGTACGAGCACAAGCGCAACGAGGCGAACGGCGAGAGCAACCGCGACGGCAGCGACGACAACCGGTCGTGGAACCACGGCTTCGAGGGCCCGGTGCCCGAGCTCGTCGGCACGGAGCTCGTGCCGCTGCGCCGCCGTTCCATGCGCAACCTGCTCGGCACCCTGCTGCTCTCGGCCGGCACACCCATGATCACCGCGGGTGACGAGATCGGCCGCACGCAGCGCGGCAACAACAACGCCTACTGCCTCGACGACGAGACGTCGTGGGTGGACTGGGAGCTCGCGCCGTGGCAGGAGGACCTGCTGGCGACCACACGGCACCTGCTCTGGCTGCGACGGACCCACCCGGCGCTGCGCACCCCGGAGTTCTTCCGCGGCCAGCCACGCGGCGGCGCGTCGTGGCCCGACCTGGACTGGCGGCTCGCCGACGGCTCGCCGTTCCACCACGGGGCCTGGCACGACCCCGGGGTGCGCACGCTGCAGATGATCCGGTCGACACCCGAGGGCGCGAGCGCGCTCCTCGTCGTCAACGGGCTGCTCGACGTCGCCGACGTCGACCTCGCCGCAGGGCCGGCGGCGCGCTGGGAGCTGCGCTGGGACTCGGCCTGGGACCGGCCGGACGACGTCCGGGCCGCCGCCGTCAACGGCGCCCTGCACCCGGCCCCGGGCGAGCGCACCACGCTCGAGCCACTGAGCATGCGCCTGTACACCGAGGCCTGACCACCCCACCACCCGTCGAGGGCGCTGGGTGGCGGGGGGGGGGGGGGGTGGGGGGCCCGGCCCCGCCGGGGACCACCGCCCACCCCCCCCCCCGGGGCGGCGGGG
>CAUQTR010000313.1:0-3518 GCA_963521045.1 uncultured Actinotalea sp. | reverse complement strand
CCGGTGGGGCCGCGCAGACGCCGCCAACGGCCCCGGGCGCCCCGGTCGTCGTCGTGACCGCGACGGGACGCGACGCGGACGACCTGGCAGCGGCGCTGCGCTGCTACCTGCCCGCCGACGACGTCGCCGTGCTGCCGGCCTGGGAGACGCTGCCGCACGAGCGCCTCTCACCCCGCAGCGACACCGTCGCCCGGCGGCTGTCGGTGTTCCGCCGGCTCGCGCACCCCAGCGGCACCGGGCAGGCGGGACCCGTGCGTGCGCTCGTGGTCCCGGTCCGGGCGCTGCTCCAGCCCGTCGTCGAGGGCCTCGGCGACCTCGAACCCGTGTCGCTGCAGGTGGGTGACCAGGTGGACCTCGCCGACGTCGCGGAGCGGCTGGTCGCGGCCGCCTACACGCGCGTCGACATGGTCGAGCGGCGCGGCGAGTTCGCGGTACGCGGCGGGATCGTCGACGTCTTCCCGCCGACCGACGACCACCCGCTGCGGATCGAGCTGTGGGGGGACACGGTCGAGGAGATCCGCTGGTTTGCGGTGGCCGACCAGCGCAGCCTCGAGGTCGCGGGCGAGGGACTGTGGGCACCGCCGTGCCGCGAGATCCTGCTCGACGACGCGGTGCGCGCCCGCGCCGCGGCGCTGGTCGCCGAGCTGCCGGGTGCCGCCGAGATGCTCGAACGGCTCTCGCAGGGCATCGCGGTCGAAGGCATGGAGTCGCTCGCCCCGGTGCTGGTGGACCGCATGGTGCCGATGCTCGACCTCGTGCCCGACGGTGCGCTCGTCGTCGTCGCGGACCCGGAGCGCGTGCGACGACGCGCGCACGACCTCATGGCGACGACGCAGGAGTTCCTCGACGCGGCCTGGACGGCGGCCGCCGCGGGCGCGAGCACGCCGATCGACCTGCGCGCGGCGTCGTTCGCCTCGTACGCGGACACGCGTGAGCTCGCGCTCTCGCGCGACCTCGGCTGGTGGTCGCTCAGCCCGTTCGCGCTGGACGCGTCGTCCGCCGGGCCCACGGACCCGAGCCCGGACGCGGCCGACGGCGACGTCGGGGTGGAGGCGGGCGAGACCCTCGCCGTCGCGACGCGCGACGTGCACGGCTACCACGGGGACGTGCAGCGGGCGGTCGACGACCTGCGCGGCCTCCAGCGCGACGGGTGGCGGCTCGTGCTCACCACCGAGGGCCACGGGCCGGCGCAGCGGATGGCGGAGCAGCTCTCCGCCGCCGACGTCCCGGCTCGCCTGGTGGGCGCCGTCGACGACGAGCCCGAGGCGGGTGTCGTCCTCGTCGTGCCCGCGAGCGCCGGGCGGGGCTTCGTCGCGACCGACCTGCGCCTCGCCGTCTTCAGCGAGCAGGACCTCACCGGCCGCGCGGGCACCTCGACGAAGGACATGCGCTCGATGCCGTCGCGGCGGCGCAACACCGTCGACCCCCTGGCGCTGCGGGCCGGCGACTTCGTCGTGCACGAGCAGCACGGCGTCGGCCGGTTCGTCGAGCTGGTCAAGCGCACCGTCGGGAGCGGCGCGGCGGCCACGTCGCGCGAGTACCTCGTCATCGAGTACGCCGCCTCGAAGCGCGGCCAGCCGGCCGACCGGCTCTACGTCCCGACCGACCAGCTGGACCAGGTGACGAAGTACGTCGGCGGGGAGTCCCCGACGCTCAACCGCATGGGCGGCTCCGACTGGGCGAAGACGAAGGGGCGCGCGCGCAAGGCGATCCGGGAGATCGCGGGCGAGCTCATCCGGCTCTACTCGGCGCGCATGGCCACCGAGGGGCACGCCTTCGGGCCCGACACGCCGTGGCAGGCCGAGCTCGAGGACGCGTTCGCGTTCGTCGAGACGCCCGACCAGCTGGTGACCATCGACGAGGTCAAGGCGGACATGGAGAAGTCCGTGCCGATGGACCGCCTCATCTGCGGCGACGTCGGCTACGGCAAGACGGAGATCGCCGTCCGCGCCGCGTTCAAGGCAGTCCAGGACGGCAAGCAGGTCGCGGTGCTCGTGCCGACGACGCTGCTCGTCCAGCAGCACCTCGACACGTTCTCGGAGCGCTACGCGCCCTACCCGGTGACCGTCCGGGCCCTGTCCCGCTTCCAGTCCGAGGCCGAGGCCAAGGAGGTCGTCGACGGGCTCGCGGACGGCACGGTCGACGTCGTCATCGGCACCCACCGGATCATCACCGGCCAGGTGCGCTTCAAGGACCTCGGGCTCGTGGTCATCGACGAGGAGCAGCGGTTCGGCGTCGAGCACAAGGAGACGCTCAAGCAGCTGCGCACCAACGTGGACGTGCTGGCCATGAGCGCGACCCCGATCCCGCGCACCCTCGAGATGGCGGTCACCGGCATCCGTGAGATGTCGACCCTCGCAACCCCGCCGGAGGAGCGGCACCCGGTCCTCACCTTCGTCGGCGCGTACGACGAGAAGCAGGTCACGGCCGCCGTCCGGCGCGAGCTGCTGCGCGAGGGTCAGGTGTTCTACGTGCACAACAAGGTCGAGTCGATCGAGCGTGCCGCCGCCCGGCTCAGCGAGCTCGTGCCCGAGGCCCGGATCGCCACCGCGCACGGCAAGATGGCGGAGCACCAGCTCGAGCGCGTCATCCAGGACTTCTGGGAGAAGCGGTTCGACGTCCTCGTCTGCACGACGATCGTCGAGACCGGCCTGGACATCTCCAACGCGAACACCCTCATCCTCGAGCGGGCCGACCTGCTGGGTCTGTCGCAGCTGCACCAGCTGCGCGGGCGGGTCGGGCGTGGCCGGGAGCGTGCGTACGCGTACTTCATGTACCCGCCCGAGCGGCCGCTCACCGAGACCGCGCACGACCGGCTCGCGACGATGGCCGCGAACACCGACCTGGGCTCGGGCATGCAGATCGCGCTCAAGGACCTCGAGATCCGCGGCGCGGGGAACCTGCTCGGCGGCGAGCAGTCCGGCCACATCGCCGGCGTCGGGTTCGACCTCTACGTGCGGATGGTGGGGGAGGCCGTCGCGGCGTTCCGCGGCGAGGCCGAGGTGCGGCCGCCCGAGGTCACGCTCGAGCTGCCGGTCGACGCCCACGTGCCGCACGAGTACATCGCGCACGAGCGGCTCCGGCTCGAGGCCTACCGCAAGATCGCGGACGCCACGACGGCCGAGGCACTCGAGGCGGTGCGGGCCGAGCTCGTCGACCGCTACGGGGCGGTGCCGCAGGCCGTCGAGAACCTGTTCGAGGTGGCCGGCTTCCGTAACACCGCGCGCGAGGTCGGCCTCACCGACGTCACGGCCCAGGGCCGCTACATCCGGTTCGCGCCCGTCGAGCTCGCCGAGTCGTCCCAGCTGCGGCTCACGCGCCTGTACCCGGGCACCATCCTGAAGCCGGCGATCCGCACCGCGCTCGTCCCGTTCCCGACCACGGCGCGCATCGGCGGACGCCCGCTCGCCGGCGCGGAGCTGCTCGGCTGGGCGCGCGACCTCGTGGCCGCCGTCTGGCGGGGGAGCGTGCCGGTCGCCGCCGAGGTCGCGGCCGCCTCGACCCGGGAGGGCCGCCGT
>CAUQTR010000312.1:0-3537 GCA_963521045.1 uncultured Actinotalea sp. | reverse complement strand
GCGTGAGGGTGCCGCGCAGGCGCTCGCTGAAGCGGACGCCGGGGCTCGGCGGTGGCCCGAGGGCGGGCCGGCTGAGGGTCACCCGCACCGCGTCGTCCTCCGGGGCGGGGATCGGCACGACGTCGGCCCACTCGGGCGCGCGCCACGTCGGATCGCCCGTGATCCGCCGGACCGCGTCCTCGATGCAGCGCTCCGCGACGGCCGTGATGGTCAACGACGGGTTCGCCCCGGTGGCGCCCGGGAGCGTCGCCCCGTCGAGCACGTACAGGCCCGGGTGCCCGTGCACCTGGCCGCGGGGGTCCGTGACGCCGCGCGCCGGGTCCTCGGACATGCGGCACCCGCCGAGGTTGTGCACGGTCACGGGTTGACGCAGCAGCCGCCAGCTCGGCGCCGCGAACGGTGTGCCCCCGAGCGCCCGGACGACGTCGCCCACGGCGGCCTGCTCGGCCGCGTAGAGCGGGTCGTTGCGCACGACGTCCCACGTGACGTGCAGGCGGCGACGCCGGCCCCGCAGGCTGATGCGCCCGTCCGCGCCGTCCCGGCCCATGACGAGCAGGACGGCGGTGCGGGCCCGCTCGCGCTCGAGCGTCTCGGCCGCGGCGCGCGACTCCGCGAGCAGGCGGCGGTGGCTGGGCCGCAGTGCCTGCGCGACGGCTGCCGGCAGCTTTCCCGGCGTCAGGCCCGCGACGAGGCGGGCGAGGTCACCCGAGTAGCCGCCGTCCTCGACGACGAACCACTGGTCGCGGCCGACGCCCGACGCCCGGACCAGCGTCGCCGTCGTGATGGTCGGCCCTTCGGAGGGCTCGAACGGCTCGCGGGTCCCGTGGCCGAACGCGAGGTAGTCGCCGTTGCCCGAGAACCCGTGGCCGAGGGACGAAGGCAGGTCCGGCAGGGTCCCGTACTCGTCCCGGCTGCGCAGCAGGAGCTCGGTGCTGCCGAGCGCACCCGCGCAGAGGAAGACCGAGTCGGCGGTGACGTCGCGCTCGCGCGATGCCCCACCCCACTGCGCCGCCTGGCCGGAGGTCCCCGCGTGCTCCCGCAGCCGGACGCGGTAGCCGCCCCCGGCCACGGGCGCCAGGTGCACGGCCTCGGTGAGCGTCCCGACGTCGGCGCCGTGCTGCTCCGCGACCGCGAGGTACGTGAGGTCCAGCGTGTTCTTCGCGCCGACGTTGCAGCCGATGTCGCACTCGCCGAGGAAGCGGCAGGTGCCCTGGGTGACGCCGAACCGGTTGCGCACGTGGGTGCCGGGCTCGCCGAAGGTGACCGCGAGGTTGGGGCGCACCAGGCCGTCCTCGAGGCCGAGCGCGCCCATCGCCTGATGCATCCGGGTGGTCTTCGTCGGCGGCCGGCCCGTGCCCGGGACGTCCGGCACGGGGCGGATGCCGAGCATCGTGCCGGCGAGGTCGAACCACGGGTCGAGCACCTCGCGGGACCAGTCCGCGGGCCAGCGGTGGTCGAACACGGCGGCCGGCGGCCGCATCGCCACGTTGGCGTAGACCAGCGACCCGCCGCCGTAGCCCGCCGCCGAGACGGCGAGGATGTCGCTCAGGGGCCGCGCGTCGTACAGGCCGTGGTCGCACGGCCACAGCCACCCGTCGTCGAGCCGCGTCAGGTCCCGCGGGAACGTCCCGGGCGGCCAGCGCCGACCGCGCTCCACCACGCCGACGTCGACCCCGGCCTGGGCGAGCCTGGCTGCGGCGACGGAGCCGCCGAATCCCGTGCCGATGACCAGCGCGGCGTAGTGGTCCCGGGTGAGGCGGTCGTCGTCGGGCAGGGGAGCTCCTGGTGCGGCGGTCGGCGGGCGGGTGCGGGGGCTCCGGCCATCCTGCCCGGCGGTCCGCTCGTCACGGAAGATCGCGATGCCGCGCGGCGGTGCGTGCGCGGGCCGCGACACGCGAGAATGGGCGCACCGCCGGAGGGAGAAAGCGATGGAGCTGGGTCTCTACCTCGTCGCGGCCGTCGTCGGGGGGTTCCTCGCGGTGTCCGCGCGGCTCCCTCCCCTGGTGGGCTACCTCGTCGCAGGGTTCGCGCTCGGCGCCGTCGGCGTGCAGGAGCCCGCGGGCCTCGAGCAGATCGCCGAGCTCGGCGTCGTGCTACTGCTCTTCGCGATCGGGCTGAAGTTCGACGCGCGGACGCTGCTGCGCAAGGAGATCTGGCTGACCACGAGCGTGCACCTGGTGCTCTCGACCGCCGTCGGGCTCGGCTTCCTCGGGCTCCTCGCCGTCGTCGGCCCGGCGCTGGTCGCCGACGAACCCGTCGGTGCGCTCGCGCTCGTCGGTTTCGCCCTGTCCTTTTCGTCGACCGTGTTCGTGGTCAAGGTGCTTGAGGACCGCTCGGACACCACCGCGCTCTACGGGAAGATCGCCGTCGGCCTGCTCGTCATGCAGGACCTGGCCGCGGTGGGCTTCATGGCGCTGGCCGGGGGAGAGGTGCCGAGCCCGTGGGCCCTGGCCCTCGTGCTCCTCGTGCCCGCGGCCTGGCCGCTGCACCGGATCTGGGACCGGGTGCCGCACGGCGAGCTCCAGGCGCTCTTCGGCGTGACCGTGGCGGTCGCGCTGGGCTGGGGCCTGTTCGAGGCCGTGGGGGTCGACGGCCAGCTCGGTGCGCTCCTCATGGGCATGCTGCTGGCCAAGCACAAGAACGCGGGTGAGCTGTCCCGGTCCCTGATGACGTTCAAGGACCTCATGCTGGTGGCGTTCTTCCTCCAGATCGGGCTGCACGGGCGGCCCGGGCTCGACGAGCTGCTGCTCGCGTTCGCGCTCCTCGCGGTCCTGCCGCTCCAGGTCGCGTTCTACGCGGTCCTGCTGTGGGCGATGCGGTTGCGCCGCCGCACGGCGTTCCTCGCCGGCCTCGTGCTCGCCAACTTCTCGGAGTTCGGCATCATCGTCGCCTCGGTGGGCGCGACGGCCGGGCTGCTGGGGGAGCGCTGGGTCATGGTCATCTCGCTCGCCGTGGCGATCAGCTTCGCCGTCTCGGCGATGGTCAACCGGCGCGGCGTCGAGCTCGCGACCCGGATGGTCAAGCTCCTGCCGCACCACAGCACCTACCAGCTGCATCCCGACGACCGCCTGGTCGACGTCGGCGAGGCGGACGCGCTGGTGCTCGGCCTCGGGCGGATCGGCGCGGCGACGTACTCCCGGCTGCGCGACGAGTACGGCATGGCCGTGGTCGGCGTCGAGCACGACGTCGCACGCGTCACCGACCTGCAGCTCGAGGGCTTCGAGGTGCTCCGCGCGGACGCGACCGACCTCGAGTTCTGGGCCCGCGTCAAGCGTGCGGGCAGCGTCGAGGTCGTCGTGCTGGCGATGCCCTTCCACAACGCCAACCTCATCGCCCTGGCCCGGCTCCGCGCGGCGGGCTTCAGCGGCAAGGTGGCCGCCGTCGCCCGCTACGACGACGACGTCGCCGAGCTCGAGCGGCACGGCGCCGACGCGGTGTTCCACCTGTACGGCTCGGCCGGCGCGGCGCTCGCCGACCACGCCGCCGAGGTGCTCCTGCACCGTGCGCCGCGCGAGTCCCGCGACGGTGAGCACGGGG
>CAUQTR010000311.1:0-3537 GCA_963521045.1 uncultured Actinotalea sp. | reverse complement strand
CCCCTGGTGCGCCGAGCCGGCAGTCGGCGTCGTCGCCTCGCCTGCCGCGCCGGCTCCCCTGCGGGCGCGAGGGAGCACGGGACGACGGGACATGGCTCGATTGTGCCCCGACCACCGCCCCGTGGCCGGGACCACCGCGCGGGCGCGTTGCCCGTGACCGACGACGCAGGGCCCGGTCGACGGATCGACCGGGCCCTGCGGTTCAGGCGCCCGCTCCGGCGTGAGCCGGCGCGGGGTCAGGCGCCCGCTGTCAGCGGCGGCGGGGGAACGCGGAGGCGCCGGCGTAACGCGCGGCGTCGTCCAGCTCCTCCTCGATGCGCAGCAGCTGGTTGTACTTGTTGATGCGCTCGCCACGGGCGGGCGCACCGGTCTTGATCTGGCCGGCGTTCGTCGCGACGGCGAGGTCGGCGATCGTGACGTCCTCCGTCTCACCCGAGCGGTGCGAGACCATCGCCGTGAAGCCCGCGCGCTGCGCGAGCGAGACGGCGTCGAGCGTCTCGGACAGGGTGCCGATCTGGTTGAGCTTGACCAGCAGCGAGTTCGCCGCCTTGGTCTCGATGCCCTTGGCGAGACGCTCGGGGTTGGTGACGAACAGGTCGTCGCCGACGATCTGCACGCGGTCGCCGACGTTCGTCACGAGCTGCGACCACGAGTCCCACTCGTCCTCCGACAGCGGGTCCTCGATGGAGACCAGCGGGTAGTCGGCGACGAGCTGCTGGTAGAAGGCGAGCATCTCGTCGGGCGTCTTCGCGGAGCCCTCGAACTGGTAGGCACCGTCCTTGAAGAACTCGGTCGCGGCGACGTCGAGCGCGAGGGAGACCTCGGAGCCGGGGGTGAAGCCGGCCTTCTCGATCGCGACGAGGATGAGGTCGAGCGCCTCGCGGTTGGAGCCGAGGTTCGGGGCGAAGCCGCCCTCGTCGCCGAGGCCGGTCGACAGGCCCTTGCCCTTGAGCACGGACTTCAGCGAGTGGTAGACCTCGACGCCCGTGCGCAGGGCCTCGCGGTAGGTCGTGGCGCCGATCGGGGCGACCATGAACTCCTGGATGTCGACGTTGGAGTCGGCGTGCGACCCACCGTTGAGGATGTTCATCATCGGGACCGGGAGCACGTGGGCGTTCGGGCCGCCGACGTAGCGGAACAGCGGCAGGTCGGCGCTGTCGGCCGCGGCCTTCGCGACGGCCAGCGAGACACCGAGGATCGCGTTGGCGCCGAGCTTGCCCTTGTTGGGCGTGCCGTCGAGGTCGATCAGCGCCTGGTCGACGAGCCGCTGCTCGCTCGCCTCGAAGCCGATGAGCTCGGGCGCGATCTCGTCCATGACGGCGGTGACCGCGTCCTGGACGCCCTTGCCGAGGTACCGCCCCTTGTCGCCGTCACGGCGCTCGACGGCCTCGAAGGCGCCGGTCGAGGCACCCGAGGGCACACCGGCCCGGGCGATCGTGCCGTCGTCGAGGGCGACCTCGACCTCGACGGTGGGGTTGCCGCGCGAGTCCAGGATCTCGCGTGCGCCTACGGCCTCGATTGTGGCCACGGTGGCTCCTTCGGGAGGTGTGCGATGGGTTCGGGTCCGGCTGCCTGCCGGCGGCTGCGTGGTTGCGCTGCAGCGTCGGCGGACGGCGGACCGTGCCGCCGGTCGACGTCAACCGGCCGGGTTCCACAGTAGTGCGCTGCCCCGCGGGGCGCGTTGGGACGTTCGGCGGACGGGACGTTCCCTCATCCGTGCGTCGGCCGGTCCGCCGAGCGCGCTGCCGTGATGGCCGCGGTGCGGCGGCGGCCGGCAGTCGGCCTCAGCGGCCCGCGGGCACCGGGAGCGCCGCGAGGATCGCCTCCACCTGCGTCTTCGCGTCCCCGAAGAGCATCGCCGTGTTGTCGCGGAAGAACAACGGGTTCTGGACACCCGCGTACCCGGTCGCCATCGAGCGCTTGAAGACGACCACCTGGCCCGCCTTCCAGACCTCGAGCACCGGCATGCCGGCGATCGGCGAGCCGGGGTCGTCGAGCGCGGCGGGGTTCACCGTGTCGTTCGCGCCGATGACGAGCACGACGTCGGTCTCCGACAGGTCGTCGTTGATCTCGTCCATCTCGAGCACGATGTCGTACGGCACGCGCGCCTCGGCGAGCAGGACGTTCATGTGCCCCGGCAGGCGGCCCGCGACCGGGTGCACGCCGAAGCGCACGTCCACACCGGCGCCCCGCAGGCGCGAGACGAGCTCCGCGACGGGGTACTGCGCCTTCGCCACGGCCATCCCGTAGCCGGGCGTGACGACGACCGACCGGGCGTCCGCGAGCATCCGCGCGACGTCGGCGGCGCTCACCTCACGGTGCTCGCCGACCGGCCCGTCACCGGCCGCCGTGCCCGCCTCCACGCCGAAGCCGCCGAGGATCACGCTGATGAACGACCGGTTCATCGCCTTGCACATGAGGTACGAGAGGATCGCACCGGACGACCCGACGAGGGCGCCGGTGACGATGAGCAGGTCGTTGCCGAGCATGAAGCCGGCCGCGGCCGCCGCCCACCCCGAGTACGAGTTGAGCATGGACACGACGACGGGCATGTCGCCGCCACCGATCGACGCCACGAGGTGCCAGCCGAGGGCGAGGGCGATCACGGTCATGAGCACGAGCGGGAGGGCCGCGTTCGTCGCGAGGAACCACACCAGGAGCGCTACCGAGGCGACCAGCGCGCCGAGGTTGAGCAGGTTGCGCCCCGGCAGCACGAGCGGCGCCGTCTTGATCCGCGCGGCGAGCTTGAGGTACGCCACGACCGACCCGGTGAGGGTCACGGCACCGATGAGCACGCCGAGGTAGACCTCGACGCCGTGCACGACGTCGGCCTCCTCGGTCAGCCAGGACCCGTAGCCGACCAGAACGGCCGCGAGGCCGACGAAGCTGTGCAGCACGGCGATCATCTCGGGCATCTGCGTCATCTCGACGCTGCGCGCCCGCCACGTGCCGGCGACCGCGCCGATCGCCAGGACGAGGGCGATGAGGATGCCGGTCACGAGGACCGGGCGGCGGCTCTCCTCGAGGCTGAGCAGGACGGTGGCGGCGAGGGCGAGCGCCATCCCGACCATCCCGAGCACGGTCCCGCGGCGGGCGGTCGTCTGCTTCGACAGCCCGGCGAGGCTGAGCACGAACAGGACGGCGGCGAGCAGGTACAGGGCCTGCGCGAGGGAGGTCACGTCAGCCGTCCTTCCGGAACATCGAGATCATCCGGTGCGCCACGAGGAAGCCACCGAAGATGTTGATGCTCGCGACGCTCGCAGCCACGAAGGCGAGCGACGTCACGAGCAGGCTGTCGGAGCCGAGCTGGAGCAGCGCGCCGACGAGGATGATCCCCGAGACGGCGTTGGTCTGGGCCATGAGCGGCGTGTGCAGCGCGTGGCTGACGTTGGAGATGACGTAGTACCCGACGACGACGGCGAGCGCGAACACCATGACGTGCCCGTGCAGCTCCGGCGGCGCGACGCTCATCGCGGCGGTCACCACGACGGCGCCCAGTGCGGCGAGGACGGTCGTGCGCCGGCGACGACGCTCGAC
>CAUQTR010000310.1:0-3547 GCA_963521045.1 uncultured Actinotalea sp. | reverse complement strand
GCTCCGACCCGCGCGCGGGCACGACGTCGCCGGGCAGCCCGACGGGTCGTCCGCCGTACGTCGTCGCACCGGCGGCGTGGTCGTGGCGTGGCAGCTGTCACCCGACGACGCCCGGCGGCTCGCGGCGGCGCTCGACCACCCGGTCGAGACCGTGCTCGCGGCGGCGAGGGAGCCCCACGGGCGGCCCCTGTGGACGGGCTCCACCCTCGCACCGCTGATCTGGTCGCTCGTCGGGACGGTCGTCGCGCTCGCAACCGTCGCCGCGATCCTCGTGCCGAGGCACGCGGGGTCGTGGGAGATGGTGGTCGGTGGCTCGCTGGGGCTGCTGATCAGCGTCGTCGGAGCGATCTGGCTCATCCTGCGGACGCGCCGCGCACGCCGGCGCACCGACGACGCGCTGGACCGGGCCCGGCCGGGCGCCCCCCGGTGGCGCTGCACGACGGGGCCCGGGTTCCCCGCGACGGTCACCCGCGGCCTGCCGGAGCGGGTGGGCATCCGCCCGGTGGAGGTCACCCTCGTCGAGACCGCCGGGGCCCTCGAGGTGTGGCGCGACGGCGGCGTCGAGCCGCTCGTCCACCTGCCGTGGGACCAGGTCGCGTCCGTGGACTGCGAGCCCGTCCCGTCGTCGCCCGTGAGCGTGCTGGTCGTGCGCGACGTGAACGGCGTGCGCGTGCCCGTCATCCTCCTGCGCGAGCGCACGGGCGGTCAGCGCGGAGCGACCGCCCAGGTCACCGAGCAGTACGCGGCCCACCTCCGCGACCGCTGCCGCAAGCAGGCCTGAGCTCCCACCGAGATGACGACTCCGGACGGTGCGCCGCCCGGACACGCGGAGGGGCGCGTCATCTCGGCGATCGGTCTGCTCCGACGGGTGCCACGATGGGCGGACGCGGAGGGGGAGGAGGACGGCCATGGACCCGCACACCACCTCGGTGCTCGTGATCGGGCTGGACCCTGTTCGAGCGGATCATCAACCTCGTGCACCGGCACGCACCCACGGCGGCGATCGCCTTCGACGCGACGCCCGAGGACACCCTCGACGCCGCCGAGCGCTGGCTCGCCGCACCACCCGACTGAACCCTGGAGGCTGACCATGACCGCGTGGGACCCGGACGACCTGGCCGCGATGGACGGCGCCGAGGAGCTGCTCGTCGCCGCGCACCGGACCGACGGGACGCTGCGCCCAGCGACGATCGTGTGGCACGTCGTGGTCGACGGCGCGCTGTTCATCCGGTCGGTGCACGGCGAGGCCGGGGGCTGGTACCGAGCCGTCCGGCGGACCGGGACCGGGACGGTCGAGGCGGGCGGCGTCCGCGCAGACGTCCGCTTCACGCGGGACGACGCGCACGACGAGGCCGTCGACCGGGCGTACGTGGCGAAGTACGGTGAGGGGCCGGACGTCGTCGCCATCGTCAACGCGACGGCCACCGCGACGACGACGCGCGTCGACCGGGTCGGCCGATGATCGTCGAGGCCTCCGTGGAGGTGGCGGTGCCGCCCGACGTCGCGTTCGCCGTCTCGCAGACCACCGGCGCGACCCGCCTGCGCTGGGACCCGTTCATCCGCCGGCAGGCGTTCCTCGACGGCGCCACGCTGCCCGCCAAGGGTGTGCGGACGGCGACCCAGCACCGCTCCGGGCTGCGGATGGTCAGCGAGTACGTCTCGTACGCGCCGCCGACCAACGTCGGCATGAAGATGGTCGAGGGTCCGTGGTTCTTCGCGGTGATGGCGGGCGGGTGGCGCTTCACGGCGCTGCCCGACGGCGGCACGCGCGCCGTGTGGCGGTACAGCTTCACGTGCCGTCCGTCGTGGCTGGCCCCCGTCGCGGAGCGGGTCGGGCGTGTCGTCCTCCAGCGCGACGTCGACCGCCGGATCGCGGGCTTCGCCCGCGGCTGCGCGGACCCGGAGGTGCTGGCGGCGGTCTCGCGCCAACCAACGAGCTCGACCGCACCACCCCCCGCCGGCTGACCACCCGCGGAGCGATGCCGCGGGCGCGCCGTCAGGCCGGGCCCGCCTCGATGGCGTCGAGATCGCGGAGCGCGAAGCGGAGGTGCTCCCACTCCTCTCCGAGGATGGTGTGCAGGCAGGAGAGGGTCGTCTCGGGGTACTGCGGCGCCCATGGGTTCCTGCGCTCCGCAGCCAGCTCGTCCGTGGTGACGGTGGCGATCAGATCGCGCACCATCGCGACGCGGCCGGCCCGCACCTCGCGCACCCGGTTCCACGACGGCGTCGGCTCCGAGAACACGGACATGTCGTGGCCGTCGGTCTCGTACTCGTCGTTGGGCTGACCGATCGGGTGGAACGGCTGCTCGACGCCCAGGATCGCCCGGCGCAGCCAGGTGTCGGTGGCCATGACGAGGTGCCGCAGAGTCTGCGCGAACGACCACTCGCAGTCGACCGAGACGTCGACCGTCCCCTCCGGCATCGACTCGACCCGGTCGAGCGCGGCTGCCCACGCACCCTCGACGGCCGCCCAGGCCGCACGGAGGCCGGCGGGGTCCGCAGCGCGCCGGAGCGCCCGGCCGGGGAACCGGTCGTCCAGCTGGGCGTCGACGAGCGGGGCGACGTCGACACCGTTGACGAGGAACCTCGAGCCGTCGAACAGCCAGGGCGCGTCGATCTCGGCGTCCTCGACGTCGACCCCTCGCATCACGGCGCGGACGAGGGACGCACCGACGAATCGCGCGCCGCTCAGGTCCGCGCCCTCGAACCGGGCTCCGCGCAGGTCGTCCGCGCCGGTGAAGGTGGTCATGGTTCCTCCTCGTGCAGCCGTGATCGTCCTGGGCACGGCGCGAGCGTAGCCGCGGCCTCCGACACGCCCGCCGGCCCCCGCGGCCCACCCCGTCGTCGGACCGTACGGCGCGCCCGCGCCGCCCGCGACCGGCTCCACGTCCTACGCGCTCGGCTTCCTGTGCTTCGTCCCCCTGCCCCTCATCGACGTCATCGGGGCCGGTGTCGCGATGGCAGCCGCCTACCCGAGCCAGCGACGCCGGTCGGCCCTGGCGGCGGAGAACGCACGCCGCGCCGCGAACTGGGGCGTCACGTACGCGCTCGCGTTCGTGGTTCTCGTCGCAGTCATCGTCGGCCTCGCCGCGTGGTGGAGCTCGACGGGCGGTGAGGTCTTCGACAACCCGTTGGCGTTCGGGTTCTTCAAGCCGTAGGCATGCACCCCGTGAACTTGGATCGATTCCTGGGAATATAGTTCCGTCGTCCTGGTGTTGGCTCCGACATGCCCACCTTCCTGCGGACGCTGGTCCGCTACGAGACCCATCTGTGGAACCACCTCGACGGCCTCCTCCGGGGCGGCGGCGTCGTCTCGCTCGCGACGCTCTCGGCACTCGGCGTCGTGCACGACCACGCGACCAGCCGGGTGCAGGAGGTGAGCGTCGACCTCGGCATCACGGTCGGGGCCGCCTCGAAGCTCGTCGACCGACTCGAGCGCGCCGGCCTGGTCGAGCGCACGGCGAACCCGCTCGACCGCCGGTCGTCGCTGCTCGAGCTCACGCCGGCCGGGCGGGCCGCGCACGCCGAGGCGACCGCGCTCCTGGAC
>CAUQTR010000309.1:0-3552 GCA_963521045.1 uncultured Actinotalea sp. | reverse complement strand
GGCCCCCCCCACTGGGTCCCGGGGCTGGTGGGGGGGGGGCGGGTGGCCCCGCGGGTGATCTATTTGTCCGACCCGGTGTGGTCGGGCAACTTCATGGTGGCCGACCTCGTGCCGACACCCGACGGCGCGCCGGCGGGTCACGGCAGTCCGCTCGCCGCGATCCCCGCCCCCGCCGTCCACATCGCGCGGGACCTGCTCGACCCGCACCTCGACCGTGCACGCCTCGTCGCGGCCCTGCGGCGTCGTCGGACGGAGGTCAAGCGTGCGCTGCTCGACCAGACGCTCGTCTCGGGCGTGGGCAACATCTACGCCGACGAGGCGCTGTGGCGCGCCCGGCTGCACGGGCGCCGCCCGGCGGACGCGCTGCGGCCGGTCCAGGTCCACGCGCTGCTCGACGCGGCGGCCGAGGTGATGACCGAGGCGTTGCGCGTCGGCGGCACGAGCTTCGACGCGCTCTACGTCGACGTCAACGGCAGCTCCGGGTACTTCGACCGGTCGCTCGCCGTCTACGGCCAGGAGGGGCGGCCGTGCCCCCGGTGCGGGACGCTCGTGGTGCGCGACTCGTTCATGAACCGCTCGTCGTTCACGTGCCCGCGGTGCCAGCCCCGGCCGCGCGTCCGGCGCCCGCCCGGCCGGCCGGAGGCGCTCTCCGGAGCACCTGTCTCGACGCGCCTGCGACCGCGCACCGCCCCCGATGCCTAGGATGCTCCCGTGACCAACGTCCCAGCCGCCGCCGGCCGACCGGCGGACATCGCCGTCATGATCGTCGACGACCACGAGGTCGTCCGCCGCGGGATCGCCGAGGTGATCGACCGCTCGGAGGGCATGGGCGTCGTCGCCGAGGCGGGTTCCGTCGCCGAGGGCATCCGCCGCGCGACGCTCGTCAAGCCCAAGGTCATGCTCGTCGACCTGCAGCTGCCCGACGGCACCGGCATCGACCTCATGACCGCGCTCAAGGACCAGCTCCCGGACACGCGCGCGATCGTCCTGACGTCCTTCGACGACGACGACGCGCTCGCCGCGGCCCTCAAGGCCGGCGCGGCCGCGTACGTGCTCAAGAGCGTGCGCGGTGCCGAGATCGCCGACGTCATCCGCTCCGTCGCCTCGGGCCGGACCCTGCTCGACGAGCGCACGGTCACGCGCCGCCGGGCCGACCACGACGACCCGACCGCCGACCTCACGCCGAGCGAGCGCAAGGTGCTCGACCTCATCGGTGAGGGCATGTCGAACCGGGAGATCGCCGAGCGCCTCGGGGTCGCCGAGAAGACCGTCAAGAACCACATCACGTCGCTGCTCGCGAAGATGGGCCTGCAGCGCCGCACCCAGGTCGCCGCCTGGGTCGCGGGCCACAAGCACAGCGCCTGGCGGGGCGAGCCCGCGGACTGACAGCCCCCGCAGGGGTGCTGTCGCGGGACGCCCGCCGCGCTGGTGTCAGACGGGCTGCGGCGCCCGGACGGGTGCGCCGCGCAGCGGCGCGCGCCAGCAGAGCAGCGTCCCTCGACCCTCGGGCGGCGTCCCGAGGGTGAACGAGCCGCCGTGGCGTCGCGCCCGGGCCGCGAGGTTCTCCGTGCCGGACCTGCGGTCCCGCTCCGGCGGCAGCCCGGCGCCGTCGTCCTCGACCTCGACGACCACCTCGCCGCCCGTCCGCCCGTCGGAGCCCACGTTGCCGTCGGCGTCGCGTGGCGTGGCGGACTCCGGGGTGACCTCGACGCGGACCGTCACGGCCGTGGCCCGGGCGTGGCGGGCCGCGTTCGCCAGGCCCTCACGCACCACGGCGACGACGTCGTCCGCGAGGTCCTCGCCGGCGCGGTCGTCGATCGCGGCCGCGTCCCCCTCGAGCGCGTCGTCGGAGTCCAGGACCCGGCCGTCCACGGTGATGACCAGGCCAGGTGCGAAGCCGAGGCCGGTGCGGGCGAGCGAGGCCTCCCGGCGCAGCCGCTCGGCCAGCGGCGCGCGTGCGTCCGGGTCCCGCAGCGCGTGCACGATCGACCGGATCTGCCGGACGGTCGAGTCGACGTTGTCCAGCGCGTCCTCGACGATGCCGGTGAGCTCGGACGGGTCGACCCCGCGCGCCGCCCGCCGTCGCACCGTCTCGAGCTGCATGCCGGTGGCGAAGAGCTGCTGGATCGCGAGGTCGTGCAGGTCGCGCGCGATCCGCTCGCGCTCGTCGAGGAGGGCCGCGACGTCCTGCGCGTGCCGGGCCTCGGCGAGCACCAGGGCGAGCGCGGCCTGCGCGGCGTACGTCTCGGCGGTGGCGAGGTCGCTCGGGGCGAACGGTGCGCTGCCGCTGCGCCGCAGGAGCACGAGGACACCGACCCCGCGCCCGTCGGACTGCATGGGCGCGTAGAGCGCCGGCCCGAACTGCCGCATCGCGTCCACCCGCATCGCGCGTGCCCGGCTGAGCGAGTCCACCACGAGGCCGTTGCCGTCACGGAGCACCGTGCGTGCCCGGCCGTCGGGCGGCATCACGGTGCCGACGAGCTCCTCCGCGCCGAGCCCGTCGACGATCTCCATCACCCAGTTCTCGCCCACACCGGGCAGCACGAGCGCCGAGGTGTCGGCACCCGCGACCTTCCGCGAGGACGTGGCGATGTGGGCGAGGACCTCCTCCTCCTCGGCGCCCGAGAGGAGCATCGTCGTGATCTCCTGGCCCGCACGCAGCCAGTGCTCGCGCCGCTCGGACTCGGCGTACATCTGCGCGTTCTGGATCGCGACGGCGGCCGCGGCGGCCAGCGTGATGACGGCCTCGTCGTCGTCGTCGGTGAAGCCCCCGGCCTTCTCGGACAGGTAGAGGTACCCGAAGACCTGGTCGCGCACGCGCACGGCGGCGCCCAGGAACGAGCCCATGGGCGGGTGGTTGGGCGGGAACCCCTTGAACGTCGGGTGGTGCATGAGGTCGTCGAGGCGCAGCGTGCCGTGCGGCGGGATGGACCCGAGGACGCCGATGGCGTGCGGCGGGCGCCCGAGCATCGCCGCGAGCCGGTCGTCGATGCCGGTGTGGACGAAGGTGGTGGACCGGCCGCGTGCGTCGAGCACGTTGATCGCGGCGTACGTCGCGCCGGTGAGGTCGGCGGACGCGCTGACGAAGCGCTGCAGGACGGTCGGCAGGTCGAGGTCCGACGCGAGGCCGAGCGCGGCCTGCAGCAGGTCGGCCGCCGCCAGGCTGCTGTCGTGGTGGTCCGTGCCCTGCGGGCTCATGCGTGTGCTCCTCAACGACCGGGTCCCCGGACGATCGCGTCCCTCGGCGACCACGCCGCCCTCAGCGACCGCGTCCCTCGACGACCGGGTCCCGTCAACGACCGGGTGCCCGCACGCTACCCCGCTCACCGACGTGGATCACCTCGTCGGCCGCCGCCAGCGCGTCGCGGCGGTGGGTGACGACGACGACGCCGCGGCCCGGGGCGAGCGTCCCGTCCAGCAGGCCCACGAGCAGCCGGTCTCCCTCGGCGTCCAGGTGCTCGGTCGGCTCGTCCAGCAGGAGCAGGGGGGCGGGGGACAGGAGGGCTCGCGCGACGAGCAGGCGGCGGCGCTCGCCCCCCGACAGGCGCGCCG
>CAUQTR010000308.1:0-3557 GCA_963521045.1 uncultured Actinotalea sp. | reverse complement strand
CTGCACCCGGGCGCGCAGGGCGGTCGGACCCGACAGCTCGCGCGCCGCCCGCTCCGCGATCTGGAGTCGGTCGAGACGGTGCCCTCCGCCGGCGGACGTCAGCTCCACCAGGACGGTGGCGTCGGCGCCCACCGTGACCGGGTGCGGCACGACGCGGCGCACCAGCGAGAGCCGTCCGCGCTCGCTCGTGCGGGCCTCGAGGGCCAGCCATCCCACGCCGAGCAGGACGACCAGGAGGAGCAGCGAGCCCACCTGGGTGAGGACCCGGGCGCCGACGAGGGTCCCCGTCACGGTCGTGACGGCGCCGAGCCCGCCGAGCGCGGTGCCGCGCGCCGTGAGGCGCACGCCGCTCAGCACACGCACCCGGTCAGCCGATCGCGCGACGGTCCGGCACCGACCCGCGGGACGCCGGCAGGCGGGTGCGTGTGACGATCGCCTCGAGCGTCTCCTCGACGCTGCGGCCGGAGAGCCGTGCGTCGGTGCTCGCGAGGAGCCGGTGGACGAGCACGGGCGCGGCGAGCTCCTGCACGTCGTCGGGCAGCACGTGGTCGCGCCCGGCCATCGCGGCCGACGCCTTCGCGGCGCGAAGCAGCTGGATCGCGGCGCGGGGCGAGGCGCCGAGGCGCAGCATCGGGTCGTTGCGCGTGGCGTCGGCGAGGTCCACGACGTACTGCTTGATCCCGGGGGCGGCGTAGAGGCGGCGAGCGACGTCGATCATCGTGGAGACCTCGTCCACCGTCGCGACGTGCGTCAGGTGGTCCAGGGGGTCGACCGCCTCCTGGCGGTCCAGCATCTCGACCTCGGACGCGCGAGAGGGGTACCCGACGCTGAGGCGTGCCATGAAGCGGTCGCGCTGGGCCTCGGGGAGCGCGTAGGTGCCCTCCATCTCGATCGGGTTCTGGGTCGCGATGACGAGGAAGGGCCGCGGGAGCGGGTACGTCGTCCCGTCGATCGTCGTCTGCCCCTCCTGCATGCACTCGAGCAGGGCGGACTGCGTCTTGGGCGAGGCGCGGTTGATCTCGTCGCCGATGACGACGTTGGCGAAGACGGGGCCCGGGCGGAACTCGAACTCGTGCGCCTCCTGGCGGTAGATCGTCACGCCGGTGAGGTCGCTCGGCAGGAGGTCGGGGGTGAACTGGATGCGCCCGACGCTGCAGTCGATCGATCGCGCGAGGGTCTTGGCGAGCGTCGTCTTGCCCACGCCGGGGACGTCCTCGAGCAGCACGTGCCCCTCGGCGAGCAGGACGGCCACCGTCAGGCGCACGAGATCGGGTCGCCCGGAGATCACCGTCTCCATCGCGGCCCGGATGCGCTGGGCGGTCGAGGCGAGGTCGTCGACCTCCCGCGCGGTGGGCAGTGCGTGCATGTCGACCCCTTCGTCCGGACTGCACGAAGCGTAGGTGACCCGGCCGTGCGGGTGCGACGGCCGGCCGGGTTGCCGGTCAGGCCTCCGCCGAGGTCGGCCGCGAACGGCCGCGCGCAGCGCACCCGGCCCCCCACTTCCCTCCACGTTCAGGCGTGACGACCGGCGGCTACGCCCGCCCCGCGGGGCTGACCTCGGACGTCGTGCGGGGGAGCCCCCGTGATCGCGCACGGGACGCGCCGCCCGGGCGCGCCGTCGTCGCGCACCCCTCCACTTCGCCCCACAGCTTCTGACCTGCAGAAGTGCCTCGGCAGAGGGGTGAAACACCCTCTCTCACCCTTGCTGGTGGAGGAAAGTGGAGTACCGTGGGGCCACCTGGGGGGCAGTGGGCGCGTCAGGGCATGTCAGGGCAGGTCACGGCACGGCGACGGGACGAGGGGAGGAGCGGGCGTGGCCAACGAGCCCGGGACGTACAGCTCCTACAACCCCTTCCTCGGGACCTACACGCCGCGCCTCGACGAGAAGGGGCGGCTGATCCTGCCCGCCAAGTTCCGCGGTCAGCTCGCGTCCGGGCTCGTGGTCACCCGCGGCCAGGAGCGCTGCCTCTTCGTCTTCCCGGTCGACGAGTTCCGCCGCATGCACGACCAGATCCGCCAGGCCCCGGTCACGAGCAAGCAGGCGCGGGACTACCTGCGCGTCTTCCTGTCCGGCGCGCACGACGAGGTCCCCGACAAGCAGGGCCGGCTGTCCATCCCCGCTGCGCTGCGCAGCTACGCGGGCCTCGACCGCGACGTCGCCGTCATCGGTGCGGGGACGCGCGTGGAGATCTGGGACGCCGCGGCCTGGGAGACGTACCTCGAGGAGCAGGTCAACAGCTACGCCGACACGGCCGAGGAGGTGTTCCCCGGTGCCTTCTGAGTGACCGCACGACGACGACCGCCTCCGTACGACGAGGTCTCTCCCCGCCCGCTCTGGCGCACTTCCCCGGTGCCAGAGGGGCTGCGGAGGGAGACCTGGTCGGGCGGCGGAGGGCCGCCCGACCTGCAACCACCGGTGCGCGCACCGGCATCGCACGACCGGCACGACCGGCACGACCAGCACGAACCCGACGCGCACGGAGGTGAGATGAGCCAGGACCGCCCGACGGCCGACCGGCACGTCCCCGTCCTGCTCGAGCGCTGCGTGGAGCTCCTCGCGCCCGCCGTCGGCCGTCCGGGCGCGGTGCTCGTCGACCTCACGCTCGGCATGGGTGGGCACAGCGAGGCCCTGCTCGCGCGCTTCGAGGGCCTGCGCGTCGTCGGGCTCGACCGGGACCGGCAGGCGATCGCCCTCGCGAGCGAGCGGCTGGCCCGCTTCGGGGACCGCTTCACCCCGGTCCACGCGGTCTACGACGAGGTGCTCGACGTGGTCCAGGACGTCGTCGGCCGTCCGGTGGACGGGGTGCTCGGCGACCTGGGCGTCTCGTCGCTCCAGCTCGACGAGGCCGAGCGCGGGTTCTCCTACGCGAAGGACGCCCCCCTCGACATGCGGATGGACGCGAGCACGGGCGCGACCGCGGCCGACGTGCTCAACACCTACCCCGAGGCCGAGCTGGTCCGGATCCTGCGGCAGTACGGCGAGGAGCGGTTCGCGCCGCGGATCGCGCGGACGATCGTCTCGCGGCGCGCCGCGGCCCCGCTGACCCGGACGGGCGAGCTCGTCGACATCGTGCGCGCGTCGATCCCCGCGGCGGCCCGGGCGACGGGCGGCAACCCCGCCAAGCGCACGTTCCAGGCCCTGCGGATCGAGGTCAACCACGAGCTCGAGGTGCTGGAGCGCACGGTTCCCGCGGCCGTGGAGAGCCTCGCGGTGGGCGGCCGCATCGTCGTCATGGCCTACCAGTCGCTCGAGGACCGGATCGTCAAGCGCGCCTTCGCCCGGGGCGCGACGTCGAGCGCACCCGTCGGGCTCCCGGTCGAGCCCGAGACCCACCGCGCGTACCTCGAGCTGCTCACGCGCGGCGCCGAGCAGGCCGACGAGGCCGAGCTCGCCGCCAACCCGCGGTCCGCGTCGGTGCGCCTGCGCGCCGCGAGCCGCCTCCGCCCGACCCCCGACCACCTCCGCCAGCACACACCCAGGTGGGCCGCATGAGCGCCGTCCAGCAGACCCGTCTCCCCGTCCGGGCCGCTCAGCCGGACCGCACGCCGTCAGCGCA
>CAUQTR010000307.1:0-3557 GCA_963521045.1 uncultured Actinotalea sp. | reverse complement strand
TCCGCCACGTGCCCGAGTCGTCGCGCACGGTGACGAGCACCGACGACGGCTCGTCCGCCACGAGGTCGGTGGCGGCGCTGCGCATCGAGACCCACAGCTCGGCGCGGGTCCGGGCGGCGCCGAGCGCCGCTCCGACCTGCAGCAGCTGACGGTCCCGCGCCACGGAACGCTCGTACCCGGCGACCACCGCGGTGACGAAGTACGTCGCGGAACCCAGCACCACGATCCCGACCAGGCTGCCGATGGAGTCGCTGACGATGAGCCCCGGGCCGACGCCCACCTGCTCGCGGACGACGGCGGCGAGCGTCATGGCGCCGTACGCCAGGAGCCCGTGCGCGGCGAGCCGACGGGCCGTCGTCGACGCACCGATCGCCAGCATGGAGATCTGCGCGACCCCCGCCGCGGTGGGGACCTCCGCGTCCGTGAAGGCGACCAGCCCGAGGAGGGCGAGGTGGAGCGCGTGGTCGAGCACCGTCATCCGGCCGCGCACGTAGATGCGCACGTGGCCGAACCCGAGGAGGGCCGCCGCGACCGCGGCGACGACGGGCTGCGACGTCCCGAGGAGCCCCCCGAGCACGAGCACCCCCTGGGCCGCGAGCAGGGCCAGCATCAGCGCCGTCGTGAGGTACCGGATCCGGTGCACGGGACCCGCGGGCCAGGACACCCACCCGCCGACGCGCGCAGCCGCCGACCCACCCTCCGCCATGGCGGTGCCAGAGCTGGTGCTGGTCATCGGTCTTCTCCCGGGTCCGGTGCGGTCACGCTCCCATCGGCACGGGCGCCGCCGCCGTGAGGAAGACCCACCCGCAGGTCACGACCGCGCCCCGCCCGCCGGGAGGCTCCAGGACCGCAGCCGTGCCGCATCCGGGGCCCGGTACGTCGTCGACGACGGGCCTCAGCGCTTCGGCCACGTCCACGCCGGACGCTCGAGCCGCAGGCTCCCGACGACGCCGGTGACCCCGGCCGTCCGCTCGAGCTCCAGCAGCCGCGCGTGCTCGCGCAGGCAGCGCACGAGCTCGCCGGAGTGCGTGACCACCACGACCTGCGAGCGCTCGGCGGCGTCGACCACGAGCGCCGCGAGAGCCGGCATGAGGCTCGGGTGCAGGCTCGCCTCCGGCTCGTTGAGGACGAGGAGCCCGGGCGGCCGGGGCGAGAGCAGGGCCGTGGCCAGGAGCAGGTAGCGCAGGGTGCCGTCGGACAGCTCCCGGGCACCGAACGGCCGGCGCAGGCCGGGCTGGTGCAGGAGCAGCCGGCACACGCCGTCGGCGTCCTCGACGAGCTCGAGCCGGGAGTTGTCGAACGCGTCGGCGATGGTCGCCTCGAGCACGGTCGCCTCGCCGACGCGCTGGATCGTCAGGAGCGCGGCCGCGAGGTCCGCCCCGTCGGCGGCGAGCACCGGCGTGTAGGTCGCCACCCCCGGGCGGCGGGCTCCGGCGTCCGGGTCGGTCCGCAGGTGGTCGTAGAACCGCCAGCGCCGGGCCTGCTCGCGGATCGCGTACAGCTCGGGCGTCTCCGCCGGGTCCGAGAGCGCACCCATGAGCGACTCGTGGGTGGCGAGCCGCCAGGGCGCGGTGCGCCAGGACCCGTCGTCGTCGCGCGTGCGCACCCGGGGGCCGACGCGGTCGGCGAGCAGCGTCGCCGGACGCAGGACCGGACCGGACCACACCGCCTCGACCTTGACCTCCGGGTCGAGGTGGAAGGGCCCCGTCTGCGGCAGCCCGAGGTCGACGGCGTAGGAGAGGTCGTCGCTCGCGAAGCCCAGGCGCATCGCCACGGGCGACCCGTCCCGGGGCCCGGCGTGCAGGGCGGACCGCATGCCGCCCTCCTGGGCCAGCGTGGACAGCGCACCCTCGCGGGCCAGGTCCGCGAGCAGGCGCAGGGCGCGGTAGAAGCTCGTCTTGCCGCTGCCGTTGGGGCCGGTGACCACGGTCAGCCCGTCGAGCTCCGTGACGACCTCGCGCAGCGAGCGGTAGCCCTCGATCGCCACGGTCCGGATCATGGGCCGACGCTAACGGCCGGGTGCGACGTCGTCGTCGTCCTCGGGGACGGTGCTGCCCGGCGGGGCGTCGTCCTGGGGGGCCGGTCCCTCGTCCGCGTGGGCGATGTGCGCGAGCTGCCGCCAGATGAGCACGACGAACACCGCCGAGCCGACGAACGCGAACCAGAACGGCGCGGAGACGCCCCAGCGCTGCGCGATGAGCCCGCCGATGCCCGAGCCGATGACCAGCCCGCCGAAGACGCCGACGAGGTTGACGCTGCCGACCCGACCCTGGAGCGCGGTGGGCACCGCGCGCTGACGCACGGTGACCGACGTCGTGCCCCAGACGAACGCGTGCGCCCCGAAGACGAAGAAGATCGGGACGGCCACCGCCGCGGACCGCGTCAGGGCGAGGCCGAGGTGGGTGAGCGTCTCGATGACGAGCCCGATCCGCATGAGGTCGCCGAGGCTGACGTGACGGGTGATCCAGCCGTAGCACGCCGTCCCGGCGAGCCCGCCGACGGCCATCACGGTGGTGACGAGACCGAACCCCACCTCCCCGAGCCCGAGGCGCTGGGTCACGTACAGGACGAGCACCGACCACGCGGCGCCGAAGGTGATGTTGAACGTGAAGATCGTCAGGACGAGGGTGCGGACCGCCGCGTGCCCCCGCACCCAGCGGAACCCCTCGGCGATGTCGTGCCGCAGGTGCGTGGTGACGGCCTCGCGCCGGTGCGGCGGGAGCGCGATGCGCGAGACGAGCAGGGCGCCGGCCGCGACCAGGACGGCCTGGGACACGAACGGCAGGACGGTGCCGGCCGTGAAGAGGGCGGCACCGAGCGGCGGGCCGGCGAGCTGGTTGACCGTGATGAACCCGGTCTGCAGGCGCGCGTTCGCGAGCGCCAGGTCGTCGCGCGCCACGAGCATGGGCAGCAGGGTCTGCGAGCTGTTGTCGGCGAACACCTCCGCGGTGCCGAGCACGAACAGCGCGCCGAGGACGACGGCGATCGAGACGACGTCGGTCACGAGGGCCACGGCGAGCACGGTGAGGACCAGGGTGCGCGCGACGTCCGCGACGACGACGAGGCGACGACGGTCGAGCCGGTCGGAGAGGGCGCCGGCCCACAGGCCGAAGAGCAGGGGCGGGAGCCACTGCAGGGTCGCCGCCGACGCGACGAGCAGCGGGTCCTGCGTGAGCGACGCGACCAGCAGCGGCCCGGCGGCGATCGCGATGCCGTCACCCAGGTTGGAGAGCCACGAGGAGGCGAGCAGGAGGCGGAACCCCGGCCCGAGGCGACGGGGCGCGACGGTCTCGGAGAGTCGGTTCACGAGCGCGAGAGCCTACTCTCGGCGCCGCCCGCGGGACGACGGGATTCCTCGTGCGGACGTCGTCACGGACCCCGGACCTTGGGCCCGTGCCAATACCCCCGGGATGGCCGAGAGTAATCACCAGAGGGGCGGACGTCGCCCCCGAGGATCACCGGACGCGAACACCGGCCCCTCATCTCCTGGGAAAGGTCCACATCATGTCCAGCTCCACCAAGCCCGTCCGTCTCGTCGGACTCGTCGCGATCGTCGC
>CAUQTR010000306.1:0-3576 GCA_963521045.1 uncultured Actinotalea sp. | reverse complement strand
CGCGTGAGCGGCACGCTCGCTCGACGCCCGGACCTGCTCGTCGAGCTGGTCGACGAGCGTCGCGCGCAGCGCGACCGTGGAGACGACGCCGGTCGCCGCCGCCAGCACCACGAGCAGCGCGACGAGCACGGTGACGAGGCGCCGCCGCAGCGTCCACCTCATGCCGGCGCGGCGGGGTCGTCGGGTGCCGGCTCCGCGGCACGCAGCACGTAGCCCACGCCGCGCACGGTGTGGATCATCGGGGTACGGCCGGCGTCGATCTTGCGGCGCAGGTAGGAGACGTAGAGCTCGACGATGTTGGCCTGCCCACCGAAGTCGTACTGCCAGACGCGGTCGAGGATCTGGGCCTTGGAGAGCACGCGGCGAGGGTTGCGCAGGAAGTACCGCAGCAGCTCGAACTCGGTGGCGGTGAGCCGGACGGGCGCGCCGGCACGCCAGACCTCGTGGCTGTCCTCGTCCATGCGCAGGTCGCCCACGACGAGGACGCTCTCCTCGGGCGCGGCGGTCGCGCCGGACCGGCGGAGCAGGGCGCGCAGCCGGGCCACGACCTCCTCGAGGCTGAACGGCTTGGTCACGTAGTCGTCGCCGCCCGCGGTCAGGCCGGCGACCCGGTCCTCGACGGCGTCCCTGGCGGTCAGGAAGAGGACGGGCACGTTCGGCTGGTCCCGGCGGATGCGCCGCAGCACCTCCAGGCCGGTCATGTCGGGCAGCGTCACGTCCAGCACGACGACGTCGGGGGCGTTGCCGCGTGCGGCGCGCAGCGCGGCCTGACCGGTCAGCGCCGTCTCGACCTGCCACCCCTCGTACCGCAGGACGGTCGCGAGCAGGTCGCCCAGGGCCGGCTCGTCGTCGACCACGAGCGCACGGACGGGCGAGCCGTCCGGGCGGGCATCGGGCCGGCGGCCGGGAGCAGTGCCGTTCGCGCTCATGGGCCCATCCTGCGCCGGTGGGCGGTGCGCCGTCTGGGAGGACCCTGTGAGAACCCTGTGCGTCCGCCGGGCCGGCGCCGCACGAGCGGGCGTGATCGCCGTCGCGCAGGTTCGGGTGAAGCGAGGAAACCCGGCTCCAACGTGTGGGGATCGGGCTCCGGCGGCCGATGGTCAGGCGTGGGGACGAACGGGCTGCGCGTCGGCCGCGACAGGGCCGCGGCCGGCCGGACCGCTGCCGTCATGTGCTTCGTCGGCGGCATCGCCACGGTCGCGCTCGAGCTCCTCCCCCGGCTGCTGGGCTCCGACAAGGGCTCGCCGACGAGCATCGCCTGGACCGCCGTCGGAGCGGTCATCATGTTCGGGCTCGCGCAGTTCCTGCGCAGCCACCCGCAGGTCATGCCGCGCACCGGCTACACCGTGATGTGCTTCGTCGCGGTCGCCCTCACCACCCTGACGACGCACCTGAACGGGAACTCCACCTTCGGCGGCCTCGCCTGGTTCGTGTTCCCGGTCATCTTCGCCGCGGCGCACCTGGGCCGCGTCGTGGCGTGGATCGTGGCGGTGCTCACGCTCGCCGGATCGTCGTCGATCATCGTCTCGACCCAGACGCCGGAGGTCGCAGCAGCCGACCTGGCGTCCATGTCCGCGGTCGTCCTCATGATCACGACGGCCCTCCTCGCGGCGGGCCGTCACCAGGACCGGCTCGTCGAGAGGCTCAACGAGGCCGCGTCGAGCGACGCCCTCACCGGGCTCGCGACCCGGCGGGTCCTCGAGCAGTCGGTGGAGCTGCTCCGCACGGAGGCCGGCTCGACGGCGAAGCAGCGCACGGCGCCGGCGGCGGGTGCCGGGCTTGTCATCGTGGACATCGACTACTTCAAGCAGCTGAACGACACCCACGGGCACCCCGTCGGCGACGCCGCCCTCGTGCACGTCGCCCAGCTCGTCCGGTCCGTCGTGCGCAGCAGCGACACGATCGCTCGCATCGGCGGCGACGAGGTCGCCATCCTCCTGCCCGGCCCGAAGGACGTGGCGGTCGGGCGCGCACGCGCCATCCATGCCGTCGTCCGGGAGAACCCGCTCGCCGGGCCTGCCGGCCCGATCCCCATGACCGTCAGCATCGGCGTCGCCCACGTGCTCGAGCCGCAGGGCCTCGAGTGCCTCTACACCGTGGCCGACGTCGCGCTCTACGAGGCGAAGCTCGCCGGACGGGACCGAGCAGTGGTCGGCGGTGAGCTCGACCGTGAGCTGGTCGAGCCGGGCTCGGCCCAGTAGGGACGGCCGAGCTCTCCGACGCCTCAGACCGTGCGCAGGACCAGCATGAACTGCCCACCCCCGGGCTCGACCTGCGTCGTGACGCGCAGGTCGGGCGCGAACCGGGACAACCGGTCGAGCAGCCAGACGGAGGCCGCCTCGGCATCGGCGCGGGTCGGACAGCGCGCGACGAGCTCGCGCCCTCCCTTGCGACCGAGGCGCTCCACGGTCGCGACGATCGGTGCCGGATCGACGACGAAGAGCTCGGGCGACCACGGCACCACGGGCGTGACCGCGCCCTTGCGGGTGTTGCACGCCCGGTGTGCCAGCCGCTCCGTACCCGCCGCAGCCTTCTTCGACCTCGCCACGCCCCCGTCCACGCTCGGGCCACGGTCGGAGTTCACGGACGCCTCGGGGTCCACGGGCTCGTCGCACAACCAGCAGCGCCAGCCGTCCCGGTCGCCGACCGCGTTGAGATCGCTCATGCGCGCACGGTAGCGCCGGACGGCCGCCGTCGAGCGCGCATGGCGGCACCGGCGACGAAGGACTCGGCCCACGATGCTCTCCGCGGGCCGACGACATGGGAACGGCCGGTCGGAGCCCCTGTGGACGGCCCTCCCGGGCGGCGGGGCGCCGCTACGGTCGCTCCGTGCCGCGACTCAACCCGCCCCCGAACTGGCCCGCTCCGCCGCCCGGCTGGGAGCCCCCACCCGGCTGGACCCCGGACCCCGCGTGGGGCCCGCCGCCGACCGGCTGGCAGCTGTGGCTCCCGGACCCGCGCGACGGACGACGGGCCAACCGGGACGCGTTCGCCAGGGTGGGGATCGTCGCGGCGGCCGTGCTCGTCGCGGTCATGATCGCCCAGGCGGCGATGGGGATCTTCTCGGCCTACAACGCAGGCTCCGCGTTCGGGGGCGCCCTGGTCCCGTGGCTCGTGGTCTCCCTCGCGGCCTTCCTCACCCGGCGGCGCTGGAACTGGTGGGCGATCGTCGGGGCGTATCTGGGTGCGTGGCTCTTCTTCAGCGTCGTCGGTGCCCTCGGGCGGCTCGGCGGCGGTGCCTGACGGGCGCCTGCCGCGGGGCCCGCTCCACTAGCCTCGCGCCGTGCCCCAGCCCCGCATCCCGGTCCGCCCCTTCGTCCTGGACTTCGTCCGCGACGCCGGGCACACCGTGGCCGAGGGGGGCCACCTGCACGTGGCAGGTCCGCTGACGGACCTCCTCGTCGAGGAGCACCAGGGCACGTTCACCGTCCGGCGTGGGCAGGACGGCGCGCTCCGGGACGTCCGCCTCGCCACCGCCGACCCGCGCGTCCTCGAGACCTTCCTCGCGGCCGACGTCGCCCCGGCCTGGCGGAGCACCCACGGGCTGCGGAGCCTCGACGACGCGAGGCTCCGACC
>CAUQTR010000305.1:0-3584 GCA_963521045.1 uncultured Actinotalea sp. | reverse complement strand
GCCGACGACGAGGACCGATCCCCGGTCGTCCTTCGACTCCGCCCCGCCCGGCAGGGGCCACTGCCGCAGCAGCGCGGGCGTGATCACCTCAGGAGCGGCCACGGGGCGCCGTCCCCTCGGTGGAACCGCCGTGCACGGTCGCGGGGACGCCCTCGTCGGCGAGGTGCTGCGCGTGGTCGAAGCGCCGCAGCTCCCACGGCGCACCCGCTCGGACGGGGCGCACGAGCTCCGTCACGGACGTGTTGCGCACCGACTGCACCCGCCCGATCGCGAGGATCTCCTCCTCGGTGAGCTCCTCGAGCACGTAGCGCATGACCATGATCGGTGCGTCGTGGCAGACGACCATCACCGTCGGCCCCACGTCGAGCCGCGCGAGGTCCCAGAGGAAGGCGCGCAGCCGCAGGGCGACGTCCGCCCACGACTCGCCGCCGGGCGGCCGGTAGTAGAACTTGCCGAGCCACCGGCGCCGCTCGGCCTCGAAGGGCATCCGCGCGTCGACGCCGCGTGCGGTGAGGGTGTCCAGCACGCCCAGCTCGCGGTCCCGCAGCCGCTCGTCGAGGCGCACACGCAGGTCGAGCCCGGCGGCGCCCAGCGCGAGCTGCGCCGTCTGGTGGGCCCGGACGTAGGGGGAGGCCCAGACGGCGTCGGGCTGGTCGTCGGTGGGAAGGTCCCGCAGCCACCCGCCCAGCGCCTGCGCCTGGGCGGCCCCGAGGGGTGACAGCGCGACGTCGGCATCCCGCGCGGGGACGTCGATGACCTCGGCACCGGCGGCGTGGGCGGCGGCCGCCGCGGCGTTCCCGAGGCTCTCACCGTGCCGGACGAGCAGGAGGGTCGTGGGCGTGGTCATGGACCGACCGTAGGGTCCGGCGCACGACCTCGCACGACCTCGCACGGCTGCGCAGGACGGCTCCGGACGACCGGGCCCGGGGCCACCGTCGGGGGAGCAGCGCCGGGGGAGCGCCGTCGGGGAGCAGCGTCGGGGGCTGCGCGCCGTCAGGCGGGCGGGCGCTCGGACGTCGTCGTGAGCGGGGCGCCCGTCACGAGCCGGCTGTGGCGCCGCCCGTACGTGACGTAGAGCACGAGCCCGATGACCATCCACACGAGGAACCGGATCCACGTGTCGAGCGGCAGGTTGATCATCAGCCAGAGGCACGCGATGACCCCGAGGACGGGGACCACCGGGACGCCGGGTGTCCGGAACGTCCGCGGCAGGTCGGGCGCTGTCCGGCGCAGCACGAGCACGCCGATGCAGACCACGACGAACGCGAACAGCGTGCCGATGCTGACGAGCTCGGACAGGGCCTCGAGCGGCACGACGCCGGCAAGCAGCGCGACCCCTGCGGTCACCACGAGCGTGATCACCCACGGCGTGCCGTAGCGGGGGTGCACGCGCGCGAGCGACGGGGGGAGCAGGTGGTCGCGCGCCATCGCGAACAGGACGCGGGTCTGGCCGAGCAGGAGCACGAGGATGACGCTCGTGATGCCGGCGACGGCGCCGAGCGCGATGAGCCGCGCCGCCCACGTGATGCCGACGCCGTCGAAGGCCTCCGCCAGCGGCGCCGCGGTGTTGAGCTCGCCGTACGGGACCATGCCGGTGATGACCAGCGCGACGGCCATGTAGAGCACGGTGCACACCGCGAGCGAGCCGAGGATGCCGCGCGGCATGTCGCGCTGCGGGTTGCGGGCCTCCTCGGCGGTGGTCGCGACGATGTCGAACCCGATGTACGCGAAGAACACCACGGACGCGGCCGCGACCACGCCGAAGGCACCGAACATGGTCGGCTCGAGGCCGAGGAACGCCTGGACGATCGGCTGGTGCAGGATGCCCGCGTCCGCCACCGCTGCCGGCTGCGCGGGCGGGACGAACGGGCTCCAGTTGGCGACGTCCACGTACATCGCGCCGAGCACGATGACGAGGAGGACGACCGCGACCTTCACGACGACGAGCACGCCCGTGACCCGCGACGACAGCTTGGAGCCGCGCACGAGGAGCAGCCCGAGGACGATGACGATCCCCATCGCGGCGAGGTCGGGCCGCGCCGCGTCGCCCGCCGCCCACGAGGGCAGGTCGAGCAGGTTGGCGAGGTACGCGGACCACCCGCGCGCCACGACGGCGGCGCCGAGCATGAGCTCGAGCAGCAGGTCCCACCCGATGATCCACGCGACGAGCTCACCGAGGGTCGCGTAGGAGAACGTGTAGGCGCTCCCCGCGACCGGCACCGACGACGCGAGCTCCGCGTAGCACAGGGCCGCCAGCCCGCACGTGAGGCCCGCGAGGAGGAAGGACAGGACCACGGCCGGCCCGGCGTTGGTCGCGGCCTGGGTGCCGGTCAGCACGAAGATGCCGGTGCCTACGATGACGCCGACGCCGAAGACGACGAGGTCCCACGCACTGAGGTCCTTCTTCAGGCGGTGGGCCGGCTCGTCGGTCTCCCGGATGGATTGCTCGACGGACTTCACTCGCCTGGCCATCGGACCCCCGCTCGATGTGTGATGAGGCGGACCCTAGCGCTACGGCCCTAGGACCTTCAGGCCCCGATCACCCCTCGATCTGCCCCCGGTGCTCACGGGCCTCCGGCGGCCGCGGGCGCCTCCACCAGCTCGGGCAGCGCGAGGCCGGGCAGCTCGACGTCGAGGCAGGACATGGCCACCGGGTCACCGCCGGCGAGGGCCGTGACGCGCGCCGCCGCCTCGGACAGGCGCGCCTCGGGCAGGCTCCCGTCCAGTACGGCGGCGACGAGCCCGTCACGCATCCGCGTGGCCTCGCGACCGTCGGTGGTCAGCACGGCGTCGGCCCCCGCGCCGACGGCGAGCACGGCCGCCTCGTCGAACCCCCACCGCAGGGCGACGGCGCCCATGCCGACGCTGTCGGTGATCGCGACGCCCTCGAACCCGAGGTCGCGCAGGAGGCGGTACGCGGCCGGGCTCATCGAGGCGGGCACCCCCGGGTCGAGCGCCTCGTACTCGACGTGGTTGAGCATGACGACCGGGGCGCCGGCGGCGATCGCCCGGCGGAACGGCACGAGGTCGCTCGTCGTGAGCTCCGCGAGCGGCGCGTCGACGACGGCCGCGCCCTCGTGGGTGTCGGACGCCGAACGGCCCTGGCCCGGGAAGTGCTTCATGGTCGGGATCACCCCGGCGTCGGTGAGCCCGGCCGAGAAGGCGAGGCCGTAGTCCGTCGCGATCTCGGGGTCCCCGCTGAACGAGCGGTCACCGATGACCGTCCCGGCGGGCCCGGCGTCCAGGTCCAGCAGCGGCGCGAGGTCGAGGTCGACGCCGAGGTCACGCAGCGCCGCGCCGGTGTCCGCGGCCCGCAGCCGTACCTCCTCGGGTGTCAGCGTCCCCGCCATCCGTCGGGGCGAGGGGCCGGGGCCGAGGAGCGCCCGGACGGTCGAGACGCGACCGGACTCCTCGTCGGTGGCGACGAGCAGCGGCCCGGGGGCACGCTCCCGCAGGCCTGCCGAGAGAGCTCGGACCTGGCTGCTGCTGCGGATGTTGGGCTCGGACAGGAACACCCCGCCGACGCCGATGCCGGCCACCTCCTGCGCCAGGGGGTCGTCCGGCCGGGTGACGCCGGGCAGGCC
>CAUQTR010000304.1:0-3595 GCA_963521045.1 uncultured Actinotalea sp. | reverse complement strand
GGCTCGAAGGTGCGCTCGCGCCTGGTGCGCTTCGGCAGCCGCGCGCCGTCCGGCTCGCCCGCGCTCGAGCCGCTCATGCTGGCGGTGCGCGCGAACCACCCCAAGGCCGACCTCAGCGTGCTCGAGCGCGCCTACCTCACCGCCGAACGGGCTCACCGCGGTCAGGTGCGGCGCAGCGGCGACCCGTACATCACCCACCCCGTGGCGGTCGCGACGATCCTCGCCGACCTGGGCATGACGCCGCCCACGCTCGCGGCCGCTCTGCTGCACGACACGGTCGAGGACACCGACTACTCGCTCGACACCCTGCGGTCGGAGTACGGGCCCGAGGTCGCGATGCTCGTCGACGGCGTCACGAAGCTCGACAAGGTCGTCTACGGCGATGCGGCGCAGGCCGAGACGGTGCGCAAGATGGTCGTGGCGATGTCGCGCGACATCCGGGTGCTCGTCATCAAGCTCGCGGACCGCCTGCACAACGCGCGGACGTGGCGGTTCGTCCCCGCGGCGTCGGCCGAGCGCAAGGCGCGCGAGACGCTCGAGATCTACGCGCCGCTGGCCCACCGGCTCGGCATGAACACGATCAAGTGGGAGCTCGAGGACCTGTCCTTCGCGACGCTCTACCCCAAGGTCTACGAGGAGATCGTGCACCTCGTCGTCGAGCGCGCCCCCGCGCGCGACGAGTACCTGTCCGTGGTCCGCGAGCAGGTCATGGCGGACCTGCGCGCGGTGAAGATCAAGTGCGCCGTCACCGGCCGGCCGAAGCACTACTACTCGATCTACCAGAAGATGATCGTGCGCGGCCGCGACTTCGCGGACATCTACGACCTCGTCGGTGTGCGCGTGCTCGTGGACTCTGTCCGCGACTGCTACGCGGCTCTCGGCGCCCTGCACGCGCGGTGGAACCCGGTCCCGGGCCGGTTCAAGGACTACATCGCGATGCCCAAGTTCAACATGTACCAGTCGCTGCACACGACGGTCATCGGGCCGGGCGGCAAGCCCGTCGAGATCCAGATCCGCACCCACGAGATGCACCGCCGGGCGGAGTACGGCGTCGCGGCGCACTGGAAGTACAAGGAGATCGCCAAGCAGGGCGGCGGGCCGGTCGACGCCGCGAGCGACATGGCGTGGCTCCGTCAGCTCGTCGACTGGCAGCGCGAGACGGCGGACCCGAACGAGTTCCTCGACTCGCTGCGGTTCGAGATCCGCGGTGCGGAGGTCTTCGTCTTCACGCCCAAGGGCGACGTCATGGCGCTGCCCGCGGGGTCGACGCCGGTGGACTTCGCGTACGCGGTGCACACCGAGGTCGGGCACCGGACGATGGGCGCCCGGGTGAACGGGCGCCTGGTCCCGCTGGACTCGACCCTGGACAACGGCGACGTCGTCGACGTCCTGACGTCCAAGTCCGAGACGGCGGGGCCGAGCCGGGACTGGATGACGTTCGTCAAGAGCCCTCGCGCGCGGAACAAGATCCGCCAGTGGTTCTCCAAGGAGCGTCGCGAGGAGGCGATCGAGCACGGCAAGGACGCGATCGCCAAGGCGATGCGCAAGCAGAACCTGCCGATCCAGCGTCTGCTGACCCACGAGGCGCTGGTCACGCTGGCGAACGAGATGCGCTTCGCGGACGTCTCGTCGCTCTACGCCGCGATCGGCGAGGGCCAGGCGTCGGCCGCGACGGTGGTCCACCGGCTCGTCCAGTCCATGGGCGGCGAGTCCGGCGCGGAGGAGGACATCGCCGAGGCGACGCGCCCGGGGAACCAGGCGCGACGGCCGAGGACGGGCGACGCCGGGGTGGTGGTCAAGGGCGTCAGCGACATCTGGGTGAAGCTCGCGAAGTGCTGCACCCCGGTCCCCGGCGACGAGATCATGGGCTTCGTCACGCGCGGCGCCGGCGTGAGCGTGCACCGGACCGACTGCATCAACGTCGAAGGGCTGCTCAGCCAGCCCGAGCGCATCGTCGAGGTCGAGTGGGACACGGGCACGGGCACCCTGTTCCTCGTGCAGATCCAGGTCGAGGCGCTCGACCGGTCGCGCCTGCTGTCGGACGTGACGCGGGTCCTGTCGGACCACCACGTCAACATCCTCTCGGCCACGGTCTCCACGTCCCGGGACCGCGTGGCGCTGTCCCGGTTCGTGTTCGAGATGGCCGAGCCCGCCCACCTCAGCTCCGTGCTCGCGGCCGTCCGCAAGGTCGACGGCGTCTTCGACGTGTACCGGATCACCGGCTCGCGAGCCGCCGAGATCCCTGCCGCGACGCGCTGACGCGCCCGACGCCGGCCGGTGGAGGCACCGGCGCCGGGTCGTGCGCTCAGCGCGACTCGGCGGCCGCCCGCTCCACCTGCTCGAGCCAGGCGCGTCGTGCGTCCAGCGCAGCCTGAGCGTCGGCGACCTTGCGCGCGTCACCCGCTGCCTTCGCCTTCTCCAGGTCCGCCTCGAGCCCCGCGATCGCCGCGGTGAGCTGCGCCAGCGCACCCTCGGCACGCGCGCGGGTCTCGGGGTTGCTGCGCTGCCACTGGCTCTGCTCGGCCTCGCGCACGGCCTGCTCGACCGCACGCAGCCTGCCCTCGACCCGCTGGACGTCGTTGCGCGGCACCTTGCCGGCCGCCTCCCAGCGCTCCTGGATGCCGCGCAGCGCCGCGCGGGCGGCCGCGAGGTCCGTCACGGGGACGAGCCGCTCCGCCTCGGTCAGCAGCGCGAGCTTGACCTGCAGGTTCGCGCCGAACTCCTCGTCCGTCTGCTTCTGGCTGGCGTCGCGCGCGGCGAAGAACTGGTCCTGCGCCGCCCGGAACCGCGCCCACAGTGCGTCGTCGTCCTTGCGGCTGGCGCGGCCGGCGGCCTTCCAGCGCGTCATGAGGTCGCGGTACGCCGCCGACGTCGGGCCCCACTCGGTACTCGTGGCGAGCCGCTCGGCGTCGGCCACGAGGGCCGCCTTCTCCGCCTTCGCGGAGGTGTTGTGCTTCTCGAGCTCGGCGAAGAACCGGCGACGCTCACGGTCGAAGGTCGAGCGCGCGTGGCTGAAGCGCTTCCAGAGCGCGTCCTCCGTCGTGCGGTCGATCCGGGGTCCGTGCCGCTGGGCGTCCTTCCACTGGTCGAGCAGGACGCGCAGCTGCTCGCCCGCGGGGCGCCACTGGATCTTCTCGGGCTCCGTCTCGGCGATCTTCTCGGCGGCCTCGACGATCGCGGTGCGGGACTCGATCGCCGCCTGCTTCGCCGCGGCCCGCTGGGCCTCCGCCTCGGCGCGCCGCTCGGCCGCCACGACCCGCAGCGCGTCGAGCCGCGCACGCAGGCCGTCCAGGTCGCCGACCGCGGCCGGCTCGGCGAGCTCGGTCGTGAGGTGCTCGAGCGTCGAGTCGATCTCCTTGACCGGCAGGTCGGTCGTCGCGATCCGCGTCTCCAGGAGGAGCACCTTCGCGTGCAGGTCGGCATACCGGCGCACGTAGAAGGCGAGCGCGTCGGCCGAGTCCGCACCCGGGTACTGGCCGACCGCACGCTCGCCGCTCGCCTCGCGGACCAACACGGTGCCGTCGTCGTCCACGCGGCCCCAGCGGGCGGCCTCGGCGCTCTCCGCGGCGCTGAGTGCCGGCGGCAGGACGACGGG
>CAUQTR010000303.1:0-3597 GCA_963521045.1 uncultured Actinotalea sp. | reverse complement strand
CCGTCGCAGACCTCGTCGGCCCCCGAGGCGCCGAGCCCGACGCCCACCCCGGAGCCACCCGCCGTCGACGTCGAGGTGACCGCGTACTACCTCGTCGACTCCCGCGTGGGCCCGCGTCTGGCGCGCGAGACGCGGACCGTGCCGGCGCAGGAGCCGGCCGACCAGGCCGTGGCGGCGGTCGAGGCGATGATCGCCGGTCCGGACGACCCGGACTACTCCACCGCGTGGGACGCCGCCACCGAGGTCCTCGGCGTCGAGCTCGTGGACGGCGTCGCCGTGGTCGACCTCAGCGCCGAGGCGCGCACGGCGTCGATCGGCTCCCAGGGTGCGGAGGTCATGGTCCAGCAGCTCGTGTGGACCGTCACCGAGGCGCTCGGCGACCCGGCGGCGGGGGTGCTCCTGACGATCGACGGCGAGCCCGCCGGCGAGCTCTGGGGCACGCTGCGCTGGGACGAGCCGGTCGTCCGCGCCGAGCCGCCATCCGTGCGCCTCCTGGTCCAGATCGACGAGCCCGGCGAGGGTGCGCAGGTGTCGTCCCCGGTCACGGTGAGCGGTGACGCCGCCGTCTTCGAGGCGAACCTGCTCTGGGCGGTGCGCAGCCCCGACGGCACCCTCGTGACCGAGGGCTTCACGTCCACGGCCGAGGGGCAGGTCTTCGCTCCCTACTCCTTCGACCTCGAGCTGCCGCCGGGCACGTACACGGTGGAGATCAGCGAGTCCGACCCGTCGGACGGCGCCGGTGGCGCGCCGATGACGGACACCCGGACGATCACCGTCGGCTGAACCGGAGGCCGGCCCGGTCAGGTCGCGGCCCGGTCACGGCCGGGGCGAACGCCCCGCCTGCTCGAGCGCCCGGCGGAGCAGGAACTCCACGTGCGCGTTGGTGCTGCGCAGGTCCTCGGCCGCCCATCGCGCGAGCGCGTCGTGGACGGCCGGGTCCAGGCGCAGCAGCATCTCCTTGCGCCGGCGGCGCGGCGACGGCGCCGCGGGCGACGACGTCGCACCGTCGCCCGCCTGCGCGTCGGGCGTCACCACGGCACCACCGTGACGGCCGCCGGTCGCGTCGCTCGAGTCACTGGTAGAGCGTGCCCGCGTTGACGACCGGCGTCGCGCGGGACTCCCCGCAGAGCACCACGAGCAGGTTCGAGACCATCGCGGCCTTGCGCTCGTCGTCGAGCTCGACGACGCCCTCGACCCGCAGCTGGTCCAGGGCTGCCTTCACCATGCCGACGGCGCCCTCGACGATCGTGCTGCGGGCGGCGACGACCGCGCTCGCCTGCTGGCGCTGGAGCATCGCCTGCGCGATCTCCGGCGCGTACGCGAGGTGGCTGATGCGGACCTCGACGATCTCCACGCCGGCGACGGCTACGCGCGCCGCGACCTCGTGCGCGAGCTCGAGCGAGACCTGGTCCGTCGAGCCGCGCAGGGACTCTCCGTCCTCGCCGCCGTCGTACGGGTGGGTGCCCGCGACGTGCCGCACCGCGGCCTCCGACTGCACGGTGACGAACTGCTGGTACGCCTCGACCGCGAACGTGGCCCGCGCCGTGTCGGCGACCTGCCACACCACGATCGCGGCGATCTCCACCGGGTTGCCCGCCAGGTCGTTGACCTTCATGCGAGCCGTCTCGAAGTTGCGGACGCGGACGGAGACCGTCTTGCGCGTGCTGAGCGGGAGCACCCAGACGAATCCGGCGCGACGCACCGTGCCCACGTAGCGCCCGAAGAACTGCACGACGACGGTCCGGCCGGGCTGCACGACCGAGAGCGACCCGAGGATCAGCACGGCCGAGACCGTGCCGAGGACACCGAGGAGCGCCAGGCCGGGGGCGTCGTCGGCGTCGGCCGCGACGAACGCCCCCACGCCGGCGCCCAGCAGCGCGAGCGCGACGAGCAGCCCGAGGAAGCCGTTGGCCTGCCAGGCGCGCCGCTCGCCGATGTCGACCGCCGCCCCCTCGCGGCCGACCGGGCGCCCAGGCATCAGCTGCGGGTCCGTCGGGATGGACATGGTGTCCGGCATGGTGCTCCCCTCCTCTGCGCCATCACCCTGAGGCGCGTCATCATAGTGATATCACTTTGGAAGCGTCGATGTCACGGATTCAGGCGAGGACCCGGTCGGACGGAGTCGAGCCGGGCACGGATCTCCGGGGCCGGCACGAGGTCGGTCGCCCCGAGCAGCGCGTCGAGCGCCCGCCCGCCATGGCCGCACAAGTGTGACGAACTTGGCATTCCGGGACGTGAACGTCTCGGCGTCGTGAGGCGTCTACACCCCGGAGGCCCGCACCGCGCGGGCCGGACGGGGGCACCGCATGTCGATCAACGAGCTCGAGCCGCAGCTGGCCAACCTCCGCGCGTACTGGCACGCGTACGGCCGCCAGGACCGTGGCGACGACCCGGAGCTCGCCTACTTCGTCTCCGGCATGCCGTACCCCGTGCTCAACGGCGTCACGCACAGCGCGGCGCCCGCGCAGGAGCTGCTCCCGGGGCTGCGGGACCGGCTCGCCGCGGTGCCGTGGGCGTGGCAGGTCAGCGACCTCGCCCCGACCGGGACGGCGCAGACCCTCCTCGACCTGGGCGGTCGTGCTGCGGGCGCGATGCCCGTCATGGCCCTCGACGTCCGCCGGTACCGACCGCTGCCGGCCGGCGACGCCCCGTTCCGCGTCGAGCGCGTGCCCGACGGCGCCGACCTGACCGACTGGGTCGCCGCGTACGGGCCACCGATGGGCCTGCGCGAGGAGGACTTCCCGCGGCTGACCGAGCTCGACGCGCAGCGGTCCTACGCACCGGGGGCGTTGTCGCGGTTCGTCGCGGTCCTCGACGGCCGGGTCGTCGCGACCACCGAGCTGCTCGTCGCGGGTGGCGTCGCCGGGGTCTACCTCGTCGCGACCGGTGAGGCGCACCGACGGCGCGGGCTGGCGACGGCGCTCGTCGACGCGGCCGTCCAGCACGCGATCGAGTCCCGCATGCCGGTCGTCACGCTGCAGGCCAGCACGGCCGGTGCCGCCGTCTACGCACGGCTCGGGTTCGAGACCGTCTCGACGATCACGCTCATCGGGTTCGCACCGGTCGACGCCGCCACAGCGGACGGCTGACGCCGGCCGGAGCTCGCGTCACGACAGAACCCCCCGTGCGGAGCCCATCCGGGCCCCTCGCGGGGGGTTCTGTCACTTCGAGCACCGGGGTCTCGTCCGTACCCCTGGCTGGCTGGCGGTAGCGGTGGGATTTGAACCCACGGTGGACTTTCACCCACACACGCTTTCGAGGCGTGCTCCTTAGGCCGCTCGGACACGCTACCTCGCCGGTGAGGATACCCGGTCGCGGGCCGCGCACCGAATCACCGCCGCCGCCGCGTGGGGGCACGCCCGGGCAAGGGCCTTGGTCCTGGCGCCACGCGCACGGCGCTCCTACCGTCGACGTGTCCCGGCCGACGCCGGGCGACGGCGTGCAAGCAGGGAGTGATCGTGGCGCGAGCCGAGGAGCACGACCTCGCACGCGAGATCGACGACGAGCGGGCCGTGGACGTCGTCGTCGTGGGGGCCGGGGTCGCCGGCCTCGCGGCGGCCCGCCACCTGACCCGGGCCGGCCTGCGCGCGGTGGTGC
>CAUQTR010000302.1:0-3604 GCA_963521045.1 uncultured Actinotalea sp. | reverse complement strand
GCCCTGGCGCCGCCGGGCCGGCGGCACCCAGACGCCCTGGACCTGCGCGACGCCGGAGCTCACGGCGCCGAGCTCGGCCTTGAAGACGATCTCGGGCCCCGCGGGCCCGTCGTCGACGCGGACGAACGACCGACCCTCCTCGAGCAGCCCGCGCACGCGCGCCTCGTACGCGCCGGGGTTGCCGAGCAGCGGGGAGTAGCCGACCTCCTCGACGAACATCTGGACGCAGGCGGGCAGGAGCAGCGGGAGCTCGGCCGGACGACCCGGCCGGACGGCCGGGTCCGGCTCCACGAGGGGGCGGTGGTCCATCACCATCGACGGCTGCTCGGCGCGAACCTCCCGCGCCGGTCCCCACGACGTCCCGAGCCGGTCCCACAGCCCGAGCACGGCGTCGGCCGGTCCGACGATGGACGAGCAGCGGCGGCCCTGGCGCAGGGCCGCGTCGGCGAAGGCGTCGAGGGCGGCGTCGTCGCCCGGGGCGCACACGGGCACGAGGTTGGCGCCCGCCCAGCACAGGGCCGTGAGGCGACCGCCCGTCTCGTGCCCCCAGAGCGCGGACCCACCCCGGCGACTGCCCGCCGCCAGGGTCGCCTCGATCCGCGACGCGGCCAGGACGGACCCCACCGGGTCCTGCGCGCACAACGCGGCGGCCGCGTGCAGGTCGACGTCCGTCACGACGTGCGACGACGTCGCGCCGGTGCGCCATCGAGCCATGTCGCGATTGTGCACCATCGCCGGCTCCTCCCCTCGACGGGTCGACGGAACGGCGCGGCGCACTCCGCCGCGGCGGTCAGGAGACCGAGACGACGGGCGAGCCGCCCTCCACCTGCTCCATGGACTCAGCGATGCGCATGGCCTCCTCGATGAGCGTCTCGACGATCATCGACTCCGGGACCGTCTTGACGACCTCGCCCTTGACGAAGATCTGCCCCTTGCCGTTGCCCGACGCAACCCCGAGGTCCGCCTCGCGCGCCTCACCGGGACCGTTGACGACGCAGCCCATGACCGCCACGCGCAGCGGGACCTCGAGGCCCTCGAGCCCGGCGGTCACGCGCTCGGCGAGCGTGTACACGTCGACCTGGGCGCGGCCGCAGGACGGGCAGGAGACGATCTCGAGCTTGCGCGGGCGCAGGTTGAGCGCCTGGAGGATCTGGATGCCGACCTTGACCTCCTCGACGGGCGGCGCGGACAGCGAGACGCGGATCGTGTCCCCGATGCCCTTGCTCAGCAGCGCGCCGAACGCGGTCGCGGACTTGATGGTGCCCTGGAACGCCGGGCCGGCCTCGGTCACACCGAGGTGGAGCGGCCAGTCGCCGCGCTCGGAGAGCATCTCGTAGGCGCGCACCATGATGACCGGGTCGTTGTGCTTGACCGAGATCTTGAACTCGTGGAAGTCGTGCTCCTCGAACAGCGACGCCTCCCACACGGCCGACTCCACGAGCGCCTCGGGGGTCGCCTTGCCGTACTTCTCGAGCAGGCGCTTGTCGAGCGAGCCCGCGTTCACGCCGATCCGGATCGAGACGCCCGCGTCCTTGGCCGCCTGCGCGATCGCACCGACCTGGTCGTCGAACTTGCGGATGTTGCCCGGGTTGACCCGCACGGCCGCGCAACCGGCGTCGATCGCCGCGAAGACGTACTTCGGCTGGAAGTGGATGTCCGCGATCACGGGGATCTGCGACTTGCGCGCGATGATCGGCAGCGCCTCGGCGTCCTCCTCCGTGGGGCACGCGACGCGCACGATGTCGCAGCCGGACGCCGTGAGCTCGGCGATCTGCTGGAGCGTCGCGTTGATGTCCGACGTCCGCGTGGTCGTCATCGACTGCACCGAGACCGGGGCGTCGCCGCCGACGGACAGCGAGCCGACCTTGATCTTGCGGGTCGGGCGGCGCGGGGCGAGGACGGGCGGCGGCGCCTCGGGCATGCCGAGGCTGATGGGGATGCTCACACCCCCAGTATCCCCCGCTCGGGCGTCGACGGCGGTCCGGGGGTACGCCCTCAGCGAAGTGTGACGGGCACCACGATGTCGGCGTAGACGAGCAGCAGACCCATGAGCGCCAGGACCGCGAACACGCCGTACGCGAGCGGCATCATGCGTGCGACGTCGGCGGGGGCGGGCCTGGGCAGCCCGCGCAGCCGGGCGACCTGCCGCTTGGCGCCCTCCCACAGCGCGCCGACGACGTGCCCGCCGTCGAGCGGCAGCAGCGGGATGAGGTTGAAGACGAAGAGCGCCATGTTGAGCGCGCCCAGCGTCCCCAGCATCCCGGCGACCCGCCACTGCACCGGCGAGTCGAGCGACGCGATCTCGCCCGCCACCCGGCCGATGCCGATGACACCCACGACCGAGCTGGTGTCGCGCTCCTCGAGACCCATCACGGCCTGGACGACGTCCCAGATCCGGGCCGGGAGCGTGAGGACGATCTCGGCCGTCGCCGTGAAGAGCGTCCCCACCTGCTCGGGGACGGCAGCCCAGGGCTGCGGCTGCAGCTCACGCGTCGGGCTCAGGCCGACGAAGCGGGTCTCGCGCGTGACGACCTCGCCGTCCTCGCCGACCTGCATCTCCCCGGTCACCTCGTCGAAGACGGGCCGGTCCGCGAGCACGGGGGTGAGCTCGAGCGTGACCTGCTCCCCCGCGCGCTCGACGACGAGCGGGACGGTCGAGCCGTCGGACGCCGCCACGGTCTCCTGGAAGTCCTCCCAGCTGCCGACGGGCCGCCCGTCGAGCGCCACCAGGACGTCGCCCTCCTCGAGCCCGGCCTCGCGCGCCGGCACGGGCGGGTCCCCCGGTGCGCACTCCTCCTGGCTGACCGGACGCACGCAGTCACCGACCAGCCCCACGGTGGTGGAGCTGCCCGGGAGCCCGAGGCCGACCAGTCCCACCGCGGTGAGCACCACGGCGATGAGCAGGTTCATCACCGGCCCGCCGAGCATCACGACGAGCTTCTTGGGCGTGCTGAGCCGGTAGAACGCGCGGTGGTCCTCGCCGGGAAGGATCTCCTCGGCGCTCTGCTCCCGGGCCGCAGTCACGAGCTCGCCGATCCGGCCCGCGCGCGGACGGGCACCGACGGCCTCGGCAGGCGGGAACATGCCGATGAGCCGCACGTAGCCGCCCAGCGGGATCGCCTTGAGCCCGTACTCCGTCTCGCCACGCGTCCGCGACCACAGCGTCGGCCCGAAGCCGACCATGTACTTGCTCACCCGCACGCCGAAGCGCTTGGCCGGCACCATGTGCCCGACCTCGTGCAGGGCGATCGACACGAGCAGCCCGACGAGCAGCACGAGCAGGCCGATCACGTAGTCCATGGGGCGCCTTCCGGTCGGTTGAGCGGACCCATCATGCCTCGCCGGACACCCGCCCGAGCGCACGACCACGCGTCGGCCAGGACGCCCGGCGACCGCGGGGGCCGGCTCGCACCCGCGCACTACCATCGCGCCATGACGACCCGATCCGCAGCCCCGGGCATCCCGACGACGACGTCGGAGGCGACCACGCCGGAGCCGACGCCGTCCGGCTGGCCTGACCTCGGTCACCTCGTCCCGGCCGGCCTGCCGCAGGAGCGCCGGCTCGTCGGTCCGGTCCCCGGGCCCGCGTCGATCGCCCTGGCCG
>CAUQTR010000301.1:0-3608 GCA_963521045.1 uncultured Actinotalea sp. | reverse complement strand
GCTGCGCGCCGGCCTGACGTCGGTCACGGAGCTGCGCGAGGTCGCGGCGTCGATGGTCGGCCTCCGAGGAGCCGACCGCGCTCGACGGTGCGCACGACTGGCCGATCCCGGGTCGCAGAGCCCGGGCGAGTCGTGGAGCGCTGTCGTCCTCGACGACCACCTGGTGCCGCCACCCGAGCGCCAGGCCGAGGTCTGGGACGACGTCGGGCTGATCGGCGTCGTCGACTTCCGGTGGCGCGGCGCCGGGGTGGCGGGCGAATTCGACGGCCGCGTGAAGTACGGCCGGGTGAATCCGTCCGGGGCGCCACCGGAGGAGGTCGTCTGGTCCGAGAAGCTCCGCGAGGACCGGCTGCGTGCCACTGGCCTTCAGGTCGTCCGATGGACGACGTCGGACCTGCGCGCACCCGGCACATGGATACGTCGCCTGCGTCGCGCACTGGCTTCGTGATGCCGAGCACCCCGCGAGCATCTGTGCGGGTGGAGGCGTTGAGTACGCCACCAACTGCACGGATGCTCGGATGCGAGCATCTGGACACCGCGGGTGGCGCAGGCGAGGCGCGGCGCGGCGCGTGGGCCGGCGGCGGTGGGGCGTCAGCGCAGGAGGCGGCTCATGCGGCGGTCGGCCAGCGGCTTGCCGCCGGTCTGGCAGGTCGCGCAGTACTGCAGCGACGAGTCGGCGAACGAGACCTCGCGCACGACGTCGCCGCACACCGGGCACGCCTCGCCGGTGCGGCCGTGCACCTGCATGCCCCGGCGCTTGGAGTCCTTGAGCTCAGCCGCCGGCCGCCCGCTCGACGCCTCGAGCGCACCCGTGAGCACGTCGCGGATCGTGCGGTGCAGCAGCGCGACGGCGTCGGCGTCGAGCGAGCGGCTCAGGGCGAAGGGACTCATGCGGGCGGCGTGCAGGATCTCGTCGGAGTACGCGTTGCCGATCCCGGCGATCTGGCGCTGGTCGCGCAGCAGGCCCTTGAGCTGCTGGTTGCGCGCCCCGAGCAGCTCGCCGAGCCGCTCGGGCGTGAACTCGTCCGACATCGGCTCGACCCCGAGCGTCGCCACCATCTCGACCTGCACCGGGTCCTCGACGACGTGCACCGCGAGCCGCTTGCGCGTGCCGGCCTCCGTGAGGTCGAAACCGGCGCCGTCGTCGAGCCGAACGCGCAGGGCGATGGGGGACTTGCCGGGCCGCAGGGTCGTGGCGGGCACGGCGTCGTACCAGCGCACCCAGCCCGCGCGGTACAGGTGCCACAGCAGGTGCGGCCCGTCCACGGTCGCGAGGTCGAGCCACTTCCCGTGCCGCCCGACGCCGGCCACGACGCGGCCCTCCAGGTCGCCGGGGGCGGGGGAGAAGGTCTTCAGCGCGCTGATCGCCCCGACCTCCACGCGCGTGATCGTGCGGTCCTGCGCGCGCGAGGTCAGGAAGCGGGCGAGGGACTCGACCTCGGGCAGCTCGGGCACGCGATCATCGTGCCGCGTCCGGCGCCGGACCGGAACTGCACGACGCCGTCGGCTCGGCAGCCGTCGCAGCGGGCCGCCCACGGACCGTGCCTCGGCCTCGCAGCGGACCGCCTCCCGCGCGGACGCCCGCGGGCCCGCCACTAGGCTGGCGCGCATGCTGCTGCGGATGTCGACCCTGTTCGTGCGCACCCTGCGGGAGGACCCGGCGGATGCCGAGGTGCCGAGCCACCGCCTCCTGGTGCGGGCCGGCTACATCCGCCGAGCGGCCCCCGGCATCTACACGTGGCTGCCGCTCGGGCTCAAGGTGCTCGCCAAGGTGGAGCGCGTGATCCGCGAGGAGATGGACGCGATCGGCGCGCAGGAGGTCCACTTCCCGGCGCTGCTGCCGCGCGAGCCGTACGAGGCCACGGGCCGCTGGACGGAGTACGGCCCCAACGTCTTCCGGCTGCGGGACCGCAAGGAGGCCGAGTACATGCTCGCGCCCACGCACGAGGAGGTCTTCACGCTTCTCGTCAAGGACCTGTACTCGTCCTACAAGGACCTGCCCCTCGCGCTCTACCAGATCCAGACGAAGTACCGCGACGAGGCCCGCCCGCGCGCCGGGCTGCTCCGGGGCCGCGAGTTCATCATGAAGGACGCCTACTCGTTCGACGTCGACGACGCCGGGCTCGAGGCCTCCTACCAGCGCCAGCGGGACGCGTACCTGCGGATCTTCGCCCGCCTGGGCATGGAGGTCGTCGTCGTCGCCGCCGTGTCGGGGGCGATGGGGGGGTCGCGCAGCGAGGAGTTCCTCATGCCGACGCCGATCGGGGAGGACACGTTCGTCCGCTCGGCGGGCGGCTACGCGGCCAACGTCGAGGCCGTGACGACGCCGGTCCCGGACCCGGTGCCGTTCGACGACGCGCCCGCCGCGCACGTCGAGGACACGCCCGACACCCCGACGATCGACACGCTGGTCGCCGTCGCCAACGAGCGGTTCGCCCGCCCCGACCGGCCGTGGACGGCGGCGGACACGCTGAAGAACGTGGTGGTCGTCCTGACGCACCCCGACGGTGAGCGCGAGCTCGTCGTCGTCGGCCTGCCCGGGGACCGCGACGTGGACCTCAAGCGCCTCGAGGGCGCGCTGGCGCCGGCCGAGGTCGCGACTGCGGGCGACGCGGACTTCGCGCGCCACCCCGAGCTGGTCAAGGGGTACATCGGGCCCGGCGTGCTCGGCCGGGCCAACACCGGCCGCGAGGACGCGATCCGCTACCTGCTGGACCCCCGGGTCGTGGCGGGGACGCGCTGGATCACGGGTGCCGACCAGCCCGGCCGGCACGTGTTCGACCTCGTCGCGGGCCGCGACTTCGTGGGCGACGGCACGGTCGAGGCCGCGGACGTGCGGGCCGGCGACCCTGCGCCCGACGGTTCGGGGCCGCTCGAGCTCGCGCGCGGCATCGAGATGGGCCACATCTTCGCGCTGGGCCGCAAGTACGCCGAGGCGCTCGGCCTCACGGTCCTCAACGAGAACGGCAAGGCCGTCACGGTCACGATGGGCTCCTACGGGGTCGGCGTCTCGCGCGCGGTCGCGGCGCTCGCGGAGACCAACCACGACGACGCAGGCCTCGCCTGGCCGGCGCAGGTCGCGCCCGCGCACGTGCACCTCGTCGCGACCGGCAAGGACCCGGCCGTGTTCGCCGCGTGCGAGGAGCTCGCCGCGGACCTGCACGGCGGTGGCGTCGAGGTCCTCTACGACGACCGACCGAAGGTCTCGCCGGGCGTGAAGTTCGCCGACGCGGAGCTGCTGGGCGTGCCGGTGCTCGTCGTCGTCGGGCGAGGGCTCGCCGACGGCGTCGTCGAGGTGCGCCTGCGACGGCCGGCGGACGCGGGCCTCGAGGCCGGTGGACGGCCCGACGCCCAGCAGGTCCCGGTCGGCGAGGCCGCCGAGCACATCGCTGAGCTCGTGGCGGGCCTCCTGGAGCACTGAGCCCTCACGGGCAGCCCGCCGGTCAGGCGGCGTGCTCGGGGAGCCCCGGGAAGGCCGGCGTCGCGCCGGTGAGCGCTGTCGTGGACCGCGCGGCCGTGAGCATGGCGTCGACCAGCGGGCTCCGGGCTCCCGCGTCCGCCTGGGCGACGAGAGCGGCGTACGACGCGACGAGGGCGGTGTCGAGCGC
>CAUQTR010000300.1:0-3624 GCA_963521045.1 uncultured Actinotalea sp. | reverse complement strand
CGGCGGCCGTGACGACGCGCGGCAGCCGCACCCTCGCGCGCGGCGAGAGCGCCAGGCCCCAGACGACGGCGACGCCGATGGGCAGCAGCAGCGCGGCCACGAGCCGCCACGTCCCGGACGCCGTCGACCACGCCCAGATCCCGTAGCCCGCGAGGGCGGCGAGCTCGAGCAGGAAGACGAGGAGGTCGTGCACGGTGCGCAGGCCGCGTGCGTCGGGCTCCCTCGAGCTCGCTCTCGTCGTCCGCATGGTCCCGTCCCCCGCCGCCGTACCCGGACGTGCCCTGGTCCGTGCCATGGCCATCGTCGTGCCCGACGCTAGTGTCCCGCCATGGCTGACGAACAGATCACACCGGACACGAAGGACTGGACGTGGGTGCTCGAGGCACCGTGCGCCGAGTGCGGCTTCCAGGCCGAGGCCGTCTCCGGCGCCGAGATCCCGGCGCTCGTCGCCGGGTACACGGAGCGCTGGGAGCACGTGCTGACCCGCGCGGACGTCGCCGTCCGGCCGTCACCGCAGGTCTGGTCGGCGCTCGAGTACGCGTGCCACGTGCGAGACGTGTTCGACGTCTTCGCGCGGCGTGCGCGGCTCATGCGCGACGAGGACGGGCCGGAGTTCGAGAACTGGGACCAGGACGAGACGGCCCTGTCGTCGCGCTACGCGGAGCAGGACCCCGCGGTCGTCGCGCGCGAGCTGCGGGAGTCGGCGCAGGCAGCCGTGGCCTCGTTCTCGGACGTCTCCGACGCCGAGTGGGACCGCCCGGGCTATCGCAGCAACGGCTCGCAGTTCACGGTCCTCAGCCTCGGCCGGTACTTCGTGCACGACGTCGTCCACCACCTGCACGACGTCCACGGCTGAGCCGAGCGGCAGGGCCGCGCCGTGCGGCATGGGTCGGGGAGCGCAGCCGTCACCCGGACGGAGCAGCGTCGCGTCGCGTCCGTGCACAACTTTCGTGCACAGGCCTGTGCGGAACCGGCCGGCTGACCGGGCCTGGATGTGGACGAACCTGTGCGCGGACGGTGGACAAGAAGTCGCCGCCGGAAGCCCTTGTCGGTGCCTCTCGCGCAGGACTAGAACTAGGTCATCGGCAAGGACGGACCGCCGCACCGACCGGGGAGACCCGGGAGGACCTGACCAGGAGAACCTGGGAGAGAACCGCTGGGGCAACCCGGTGGGGACCGACCACGGACCCATGGCGAGGGCGACGGAACGCACCCGGCCGGCAGATCGGAGCACGACGGACCTGCTCCTCAGGGCAACCTGAGGAGTCCTCGACGGGGCGACCCTGAGAGCCGCGGATGGCGCCGCGGAGGACCGCACCGGACCGGTCGACTGTGATCGCTGGATCGACCTGACCTGACGGGCCTCGGCCCTGACGGACGTACCGGAGGGGCCTCGGCCCCGCACGGACGACGACGATCCACCGCATCGCCGGAGCGGGGACGCGGCACCGGGCAACCGGGCGCCGCGGACGGACGATCACGCAGCAGGGCCCCTCGGACGCTTACTCCGAGGGGCCCTTGCTGCATGTCCAGGGTAGGCAGATGACGACCGTGATCGCGCGACCGACACGCGACGACGCGATGACCGGACGACGAACACTCAGCCGATCTCCACCAGCCCCGCGGCGCTCAGCGCGCTGTAGAGGCCGAGCAGGAGGATCGCCACACCGCTGACCCCGAGGGCGATCGCCGCGAACCGCCCGCCGCGCAGCTCCGCGGGGACGTAGTTGCGCCGCAGGTACCAGGCGGCGACGGCGACCGCCGCGAGGAAGATGCCGCCGGCCACGCCGCCGATCAAGATCATGACGAACGGCGACGCGATCCACAGGAACGTCAGCAGCCACATCGTCGGGAGCGCGACGATGAAGAACCGCATCCACCGGTTGCGCCGGCGCGAGTCCCGCCAGTCGTAGACGCCGAGGATGCTCAGCGCGTTGGCCCACGAGCGCGACCACGACGGGATCGCCGCCCAGATCGTCGACCCGAGCGCCGCGAGCGCGCCGACGAGGAAGAGGATGCGGCCCCAGTCGCCGAGCACGCTCGAGTAGGTCTGCGAGAGCACGTCGATCATGTCGTTGCCCTCGGGCACCAGGCCCTGCGGGTGCAGCACGGCGGCGCCCATCACGTAGAACGCCATGGTCGAGAGCGTGTAGATGACCCACGCCACGAGTGCGTCCTTCTGCATCACGGCGATCCAGCCGAGCGCCCGGCGGCGATAGGCGGGTGTGCCGTCGTCAGGCCCGGACCAGCGCGCGTAACCCTTCTCGAGGCACCAGTACGTGTACGCGGTGATCTCCTCCGAGCCGACGCCGGTGAGCCCGAACATCGCGATGGCGACGCCGATCGCCCCGGCGGGCAGGCTGAAGGAGAGCCCGGACGCCAGGTCGCCGCCGGAGTAGGCGAACTCGGTGGCCGGCAGGCCGAGCGCGATGACCAGCGTGACCACCACGAAGGTCATCGTGAGGAAGACGGCGACCTTCTCGATCAGCGCGTACCGGTTGGAGTAGAGCGTCGCGATCGCGACGAGCGTGACGAGGACGGCCCAGAACGTCAGCGACGGGGTCTCGAGCGGACCGGAGCCGACCGGCAGCAGCAGGCTCAGCGCCGCGGCCATGCCCCCGATGAGGCCGCCCGTCTGGATGAGCTTGGAGATCGCCATGAGCGCCCACATCGCGAAGACCCAGCTCACGCGGCCGAAGCGGGGCGGGACCTTCGCGTACCCCTCCATGCCGCCGTCGCCGGTGACGATGGCGTACCGGGCCATCTCGACCTGGACGGCGATCTTCACGAGCGTCGAGAACACGACGAGCCAGAGCAGGACGAAGCCCGCCTGCGCGCCGAGCGCGGTGGCCGTGATGAGCTCGCCGGCGCCGACGACCGACGCCGAGACGATGAGCCCGGGGCCGAAGAACCGGAGCGAGCCGCGCCACGTGGTGGGCGGCTCCCGGACGGACGCCTGGTCGAGGTGGTACGGGTCGCCCTCGACGACGGAGTGCTCGGGTTGCCCGGGGTGCTGCGTCTGCTCGACGGCGGACATGGCTTCCTCCTCGAAGCGGTGCCGACCGGGACGCCGTGGCGGGCGGCGGATCCTCTCGGTCCGACCATGCGCCCGCGGCCGCCGGTGCGCCAGCCGGGCGCCGGAGCGCGGCAGACCACACCGATGCGGCGCCGGGCGCTAGCATCGGCACATGGCGATGACAGAGACCCTTGACGATGTCCGCGGCGACGCAGCCCTGGGTGCCGACGAGGAGCGTGCCGATCCCGGGGACGCCGGCGCGCTCGAGGCGGCGTCGTGCCTGTTCCGAGGGCTCGCGGAGCCCGCACGGCTGGCGATCCTGCGCCACCTCGCCCTCGGCGAGCACCGTGTCGTCGACCTGACCCGCCACCTCGGCCTGGCGCAGTCGACGGTGTCCCAGCACCTCGCGTGCCTGCGGGACTGCGGGCTGGTGACCTCGCGCCCTCAGGGCCGCGCGTCCGTCTTCACGTTGGCCCACCCCGAGGCGGTGCTCGGGCTGCTCGCAGGGGCCGAGCGGCTCCTCGCGCTGACGGGCGACGCCGTCGTGCTGTGCCCGACGTACGGGGCCGGCCGGTGAGCCGCCCGACGGTCCCGACGAACCCGGTCCC
>CAUQTR010000299.1:0-3657 GCA_963521045.1 uncultured Actinotalea sp. | reverse complement strand
GCCCGGTGCTGCTGCGCACGACGAGCTGCACGGGCAGCTCCTGCGTCGCCCCGGAGGTGTCGGCGCCGTCGCGGACGGTCGACAGCAGGACGTCGACGGCCGCGCGACCGCTCTCCATCCGCGGCAGCTCGACGCTGGTGAGCGACGGCGCGGTGAGGGCCGCGACCGGCACGTTGTCGATGCCGACCACGCTCATGTCCTCCGGCACGCGCAGGCCACGGCGGCGCAGCCGCTCGAGCAGCCCGAGGGCGAGGAGGTCGTTGTAGGCGAGGACGGCGGTCGCACCCGACGCGATGAGGATGTCCGCCGCGGCGACGCCGCCCGAGACGTAGGGCCGGAAGCTCCCCAGCTCGACCAGCTCGAGCCCGAGCTCGGCGCCCACGGTGCGGAAGGCGGCGAGGCGCTCGCCGTGCGACCACGAGTCCTTGGGCCCGCCGACGTAGGCGACGCGTCCGTGGCCGAGCGCCCGCAGGTGGTGCAGCGCCTGGCGGACGCCGTCCGCGTTGTCGACCGTGACCGCCGGGATGCTGCCCGCACGACGGTTGACCAGGACGAGCGGCAGCTCGGTGGCGAGCTCGGCGATGACGGCGTCGGACGCGCGGGGGGACGACAGGACGATGCCGTCGACCCTGCTGGCCATGTTCCGCACCAGCTCGGCCTCCTGGCCGGGGTGCTCGTCGGAGTCGGCCACGAGCAGCGCGTAGCCGGCCGCCTGGGCCCGCTTCTGCACGCCCTTGGTCACGGAGGTGAAGTACGGGTTCTCGAGGTCGGGGACGACGAGACCGAGCGTCCCGGTACGCCCCGTGATGAGGCTGCGCGCCGCGGGGTTGGCGCGGTAACCCAGGGCGCGGGCGGCGGCGACCACCTTGTCCCGCGTGTCAGGGGCCACCTGGTCCGGCCGGGCGAGGGTGCGGGACACCGTCGAGACGGACACACCGGCCATCCGGGCCACGTCACGTGCGCTGACCGCCATCGAGCACCTCCCGCCGCACGTCGTGGCCACCGCGGTGTGACCTGGGGCACAGTGTTGCAATCCATTGCACACTCTTGTCAACCGCCGTGTCAGAACTGCAACATTTGGGCCGAGGCCCGCCAAGTCGTCCGATGATCTCGCAGGTCAGAAAGGGACGACCCGACCTTGGCCTTGCCAGGACGCGTCGCGGACGGCATCATCCGTGTTTCAGAGCACGCTCATCCGCCGTCGACGAGGACACCATGGGCCATCGCTGCGCACGCCGTCCGGCCGCCCCTGCACCGGGCCCGCGGCCGTGAGGATCGCGCGCGCCGACGTCGTCGTCACCAGCCCCGGGCGGAACTTCGTCACCCTGCGGCTGGAGACCACCGACGGCGTCGTCGGGCTGGGGGACGGGACCCTCAACGGGCGCGAGCTCTCGGTCGCCGCCTACCTGCGCGACCACGTGGCCCCCCTGCTCGTCGGGCGCGAGGCGCACGACATCGAGGACACATGGCAGTACCTCACGCGGGGCGCCTACTGGCGGCGCGGGCCCGTGACGATGACCGCCGTGGGGGCCGTGGACACCGCGCTGTGGGACATCAAGGGCAAGGTCGCGGGCCTGCCCGTCTACCAGCTGCTCGGCGGTCGCAGCCGGCGGGGCGTGCTCGCGTACGCGCACACGTCCGGCAGCACCGTCGACGCCCTGCTCACCTCGATCCGCAACCACCTCGACGAGGGCTTCCGTGCGGTGCGCGTGCAGACCGGCGTGCCCGGCCTGGCCAAGGTCTACGGCGTCGGGGCCGACCAGAAGGCCGGCGAGCGCTACGACTACGAGCCGGCCGGACGCACCCCCCTGCCCGTCGAGGAGGAGTGGGACACCCGCGCCTACCTGCGCCACCTGCCGTCGGTGTTCGAGGCGGTCCGGGCGGAGTTCGGGCCGGAGCTTCCGCTGCTGCACGACGCGCACCACCGGCTCTCGCCGAACGAGGCGGCCCAGCTGGGCCGGAGCCTCGAGCCGTACGACCTGTTCTGGCTCGAGGACTGCACGCCCGCCGACAACCCGGAGGCGCTGCGCCGCGTGCGGGCGATGACGACGACGCCGCTCGCGATCGGCGAGGTGCTGACGAGCATCCACGACTACCGCACGCTCATCACCGAGCAGCTCATCGACTACGTGCGGTCGTCGCCCGCCCACACCGGTGGCATCACCGGTGCGCGCAAGCTCATGGACTTCGCCTCCCTCTACGGCATCCGCTCGGGCTTCCACCAGCCGACGGACATCTCCCCGGTGGGCATGGCAGCCGCGCTGCACCTGGACATCGCGCTGCACAACGTCGGGATCCAGGAGTACATGCGGCACAACGACGCCACGCTCGAGGTGTTCCGGACCGGCTACACGTTCACCGACGGCCTGCTGGACCCCGGCGAGGCACCCGGCCTCGGCGTGGAGCTCGACCTCGAGCTCGCCGCCCGGCACGCGTACGCGCCCGCCTACCTCCCGGTGAACCGCCTGCGCGACGGCACGCTGCACGACTGGTAGCCCGCGGGGTCCTGCGGCACCCGGCCGCACCCGGCCGCACCCGAAAGGCTGAACCTCGACCCGTGCGTGTCGCACGGCTCATCCTGCGGGCCCGAACGGTCGATGGGTGAGACATGGCGTCCGGTCCCACCCAGAACTACGACGACGCCACCCTCGGCTCGTGGAAGGCGCGTCCGGTCCTCGCCGGCGTCGTCCGTGCCGGCATCGCGCTCCTCCCGCTCGCGCTCGCGACCGGGTTCGGAGCGGCCGCGGTCCGCTGGCTGCCGCCCGCACGCCTGGGCGTCTCGCCGTGGCTCTGGCTCGTGGTGGAGATCACGTGCGCGGTCGCGCTGCTCGTCGCGCTCGACCGTGGCCTGCGCCGCCTGCTGCCGCTCAGCACCCTGCTGCGGCTGAGCCTGGTCACGCACGACCGCGTGCCGTCGCGGTTCGCCGTCGCGCGGCGCCTCTACTCCCCCGCGGCGCTGGTGGACGGCCGCAGGCGCTCCGCGAATGTGCCCGGCGACGAGGCCGGGCGGGTGCTCGCACTCGTCTCGGCGCTCAACGCCCACGACCGGGCGACGTTCGGCCACAGCGCGCGGGTCCAGGCCTACAGCGCGCTCATCGGGCGCGAGCTGGGTCTGTCCCGCGACGACGTCGCGCGCCTGAGCTGGGCGGCGCTGCTGCACGACGTCGGCAAGCTCGAGGTGCCGGTGTGGGTGCTCGCCAAGGACAGCCGCCCGTCCGACGTTGAGTGGGCGCGGCTCGCGCAGCACCCGGCGCAGGGTGGGGAGCTCGTCGGGCCGCTGTCAGCCTGGCTCGGCGACTGGGCCGGCGCCGTCGCCCAGCACCACGAGCGGTGGGACGGCGAGGGCTACCCCGCCGGGCTCGCCGGGACCGGCATCAGCCTGGCCGCGCGCATCGTCGCCGTGGCGGACGCCTATGACGTGATCACCTCGGCCCGGCCGTACAAGAAGCCGCTCACTGCGGCGGCGGCCCGGGAGGAGCTCACGCGGTGCGCCGGCACGCAGTTCGACCCCGACGTCGTACGCGCGATGCTCGCTGTCGGTCTCGGCCGGCTCCGGCTCGTGGCCGGACCCGCGTCGCTGCTCTCGGCCCTGCCGGCCGTGCGGCTCATCCCCTGGTCCGAGGCCGCGACCGGCACCACGGCGGCCCTGGCCCCCGC
>CAUQTR010000298.1:0-3668 GCA_963521045.1 uncultured Actinotalea sp. | reverse complement strand
GCACCGTCGTGGCGGACGACCCGCTGCCCGCCCTGCGCGCGGCCGTCGCCGAGCTCGGCGTCCGCGAGGTCGTCGTCGTGACCGTCCCGCACGCGCTGGAGGACACCTTCCACACCGACTGGGCCTCGCGGGCACGCGACGAGCTCAAGGTCCCGGTGCTCCACCTCTACAGCGGCACCAGCCAGCTCGGCTGAACCGCGCGGTCCTGGCGGACGCGCCTCACAGACCGGTGCGGGTGACCTCCGGGTAGTGCCGGCGGAACTTGCGGACCTGGTTGACGGCCGCGGCCAGGACGTACAGCCGGCGCCGGACGCGCGTCTCCGGCCGGTAGCGCAGGGGGTGCGCCGTGGCCCGGGCCCGGATCAGCCCGGTCACCTTCGCCCGCAGCGCCGGGTCGAGGACGTACCGCAGGAGCAGCCGGTGCGGGACGATCGAGTAGAGCACCTCGCGCTCGACCACGACCGGCTCCACCGCGGCGCGGTCGACCCGGTCGCGCACCAGGAACATGGCCGGGTTGGCGCCGGCCGCGAGGACGTAGTGGTTGTTGCGCCCGATCCTCGGGTTGACCTCGAAGAACTGCGCCGAGCCGTCACGCGGGTCGACCTTGACGTCGAAGTTGGCGAAGCCCACGTACCCCGTGCCGAGCAGCAACCGGTGCGCCTGCTCGAGCATGTCGTCGAACCGGCCGGTGATCATCGCGGCCGGGTTCCCCAGGCCGCTCGGCGTGTGCTCCTCGAGGAGCACGTGCGCGCAGCACGACAGCGTGACGACGCCGCGCGTGTCGACGTAGCAGGTGATGCTGCGCATCTGGGTGTCGTCGCCCGGGATCATCTCCTGGACCACGAAGCGGCCGCGGAAGCCCGCGGCGACGAGCGTGCGCCACAGCGCGGCCAGCTCGTCGGTCGAGTCGACCTGGTACACCTTCTTCTTGCCGGGGAAGCTCAGCCGCTCGTAGTCCGCGCTGTTGGCGGCCTTCGCGATGAGTGGGTAGGGCAGGTCCACCGGGGTCGGCGCCCAGGCGGCGTCGTCGGCCGCTGCGAAGTCCTGGACGGCCGTGCGCGGCGTCCGGATGCCGAGCTCGGTGCACAGCTCCGCGAAGCGGGCCTTGTCCGCGAGCCGGCCCAGCAGCTCCTCGCCGAGGAACGGCACGGTGTACCACTGCTCGAGCTCGCCGCGGTGGGTGACGAGGAAGCGCACGAGCCAGTCGGTGTTGGCGAGCAGCAGCAGCTGGGGCGCACCCTCGCCGGACCCGAAGCGCGCCGCGACGTCGCGCAGCGCCGCGACCATCTCCTCGGCGCCCGCGTCCGGGCCCAGCACGACGTTCTCGAGGATCGTCGAGTCCGCCACCGGACCGGTGACCGTCAGGCTCACGACGACCGAGCGCGCCCCGTACCCCTCGTGGAACGCCCGCGCGAGCGCGTAGACGCCGATGTCGGCGCCGAGGATGACGGGCTGGAAGGCGCGGCCGCCCTCGGACGTGCCCTCGGCACGGGTGATGAGGGGTGTCGGCGCCGGGGGCACCGCCGTGGCGCTCGTGCCGCTCACGCGTCGCTCTCGGAGCGGTCGCCCGTCCACTCGGTGTGGAACGAGCCCGCGCGGTCGGTGCGCCGGTAGGTGTGGGCGCCGAAGAAGTCGCGCTGGGCCTGGATGAGGTTCGCCGGCAGGCGCTCGGCCCGGACCCCGTCGTAGTACGCCAGCGAGGACGAGAAGGCCGGTGTGGGGACGCCGTTGAGCGCGGCCGCCGAGACGATGCGCCGCCACGCCGCGACCCCGTTGCCGACGGCGCCGGCGAAGTACTCGTCGGCCAGCAGCAGCGGCAGGTCGGCCTGGCGCTCGTAGGCCTCCGTGATCCGGTCGAGGAAGCGCGCGCGGATGATGCAGCCGCCGCGCCAGATGCGCGCCATCGCGCCCCGGTCGATGTCCCAGCCGAACTCGGCCGACGCCGCCGCGATCTGGTCGAAGCCCTGCGAGTAGGCGACGACCTTGGAGGCGTACAGCGCGAGCCGCACGTCCTCGACGAAGGCTGCGCGGTCGGTGACGTCCCAGGCGGCGGCGTCCGCGACCAGCACGCCCCGCGCGGCGGTGCGCTGCGGCACCGAGCCCGACAGCGCCCGCGCGAACGTCGCCTCCGCGATGCCCGTGATGGGCACGCCGAGGTCGAGGGCGTTCTGCACCGTCCAGCGGCCGGTGCCCTTCTGCTCCGCCTGGTCGAGGATCACGTCGACGAACGCCTGGCCGGTGGCCGCGTCCGTGTGCTGCAGCACGCCGGCCGTGATCTCGATGAGGAACGACTCGAGGTCGCCGGTGTTCCACTCCTCGAAGATCTGCCCGATCTCCGCGGCCGACGCACCCAGGCCCTGCTTGAGCAGGTCGTACGCCTCGGCGATGAGCTGCATGTCGGCGTACTCGATGCCGTTGTGCACCATCTTGACGAAGTGGCCGGCACCGTCGGAGCCCACGTAGGTGCAGCACGGGACGCCGTCGACCTTCGCCGAGATGTCCTCGAGGATCGGCCCGAGCCACTCGTACGACTCGCGCGACCCGCCCGGCATGATGCTCGGGCCGTTGAGCGCGCCCTCCTCGCCGCCCGAGACGCCCGTCCCGACGAAGTGCAGCCCGTGCGCCTTCAGCTCCGCCTCCCGGCGGCGGGTGTCGGGGAAGTGCGCGTTGCCGGCGTCGATGACGATGTCCCCCTCCTCCAGGAGCGGGACCAGCTCGGCGATGACCGCGTCCGTCGGGCCGCCGGCCTTGACCATGATGACGACCTTGCGCGGGCGCTCGAGCGAGGCGACGAAGTCCGCCATCGACTCCGAGGGGACGAAGTCCCCGTCCGCCCCGTGGTCCGCGACGAGCGACTGCGTCTTGGCGAAGGACCGGTTGTGCACGGCCACCGTGTAGCCGTGCCGGGCGAAGTTCCGGGCGAGGTTGCGGCCCATGACGGCCAACCCGGTGACACCGATCTGCGCGCGTGCAGTCATGCTCGAGGACTCCCTTGGGGACGGCGACGTGTCCGGCCACCCTATCGAGGCCGCGGCCGGCGGCCCCGGGGTGTCCGCGCGCCGGTCCACGCCCGCGTCGGAGGGCGGACGTACCCTGCGAGACGTGATCACCGCCGATGCCGGAGTGCCCCCGGAGTTCGTGCGCGCGCTGCACGCGCTGCGCGACGAGCGCCTGCGGCCCGAGGTGCGGCTGACCGAGATCCCCGCGCCCGCGCGCATCGCGCCGTACGCCGTCGCCCTGACCGCCGAGGTCGCGGGCGCCGACGGTGACGAGGAGGCGGCGTCCGGGCGCTTCGTGCTGCTCCACGACCCGGCCGGCCAGACGGCGTGGGACGACACCTTCCGCGTCGTGTCCCTCGTCCGCGCGACCCTCGACCCGGAGACGGCGTCGGACCCGTTGCTGTGCGAGGCCGCGTGGTCGTGGGTCGAGGAGGCGCTCGCGGACGTCGACCACCACGCCCTGGGCGGCACCGTGACGCGGGTGGCGTCCGAGTCGTTCGGCACGCTCGCCGAGCGCGAGGCTGAGTCCGAGGTCGAGATCCGCGCGTCCTGGTCGCCCCGCGGCGACGTCGGCGTCCACCTCGCGGCGTGGGCCGCCCTCCTGTGCCAGGCCGCCGGTCTGCCGCCCCTGCCCGACGGCGTCACCGCGCTCGGCCGCCGCCGCTGACC
>CAUQTR010000297.1:0-3673 GCA_963521045.1 uncultured Actinotalea sp. | reverse complement strand
CGTCACGCCGGCCGTCCGCCGGGCGGCACGAGCGGGTGGTCAGGCCCGCTCGACGGCGTCTGCGGCTGCCTGCTCGTCGGTGCGCCCGGCGGACATGGTCCGGGCAACCGCGATCGCGCGGCGCCCGGACGGCAGGACGAGCGCCAGCGCGACCACGACGAACAACGCCAGCCCGGCCGCGACCAGCAGGCTCTGGACGGTGAACACGTCCGCCAACGGACCGAACACCACCATCCCGATCGGCATCGCGACCGCCATGACGATGCCGACGAACCCGAACACCCGCCCCTGCATCTCCGGCTCGACGGTCTCCTGGAGCACGGTCATCGACGGCGTCGAGAAGTACGGCACCGCCAGGCCGAGGCCGAACATCAGCGCGAAGAAGACCCACATGTTCGTCGTGAACCCCATCGCCGCCGACAGCGCCCCGAAGACCACCGTCGAACCGAGCAGCAGCGACACCCGGTTCTTCGGGCTCCAGGCCGCGATGAGGATCCCGCCCAGCAGCATGCCGACGCTGAACGCCAGCTCGTTCACCGTCAGCTTCCAGACCTCGTCCCCGAAGGTCCGGACCACCATGAGCGGCGTGAGGTACGACGGCGCCACGATGAGCAGGAACACCACCGCGTAGAGCCCCATGACCCACCGCACGAACCCGTGCGCGGCGATGTAGCGCAGTCCCCCGACGAGGTCGCCGAAGTAGCCGACGGGCGCGTCCGAGACGGCGCGCACGAGCCGCGGCACGACGAGCAGGCTGAGCAGACCGATACCGACGACAGCCGTGACGACGTCGACGAAGAAGACCGCGACGATCGACCACGACGCGTACAGGGCGGCCGCCGCGGCGGGGGCGACGAGCATCATCCCCGACTGGATCGACGCGTTGATCCCGTTGACCCGCATGAGCTTCTCGGTCGGCACGATCTGCGGGATGAGGGCACTCACGGCGGGCGTCTGGATGCCGGCGCCGGCCGAGCGGATCGCCAGCGCCACGTAGATGACCCACAGGTCGTCGACGCCGCTGAGCATGAGCAGCGCGAGGCCGAGGGTCGTGACCGCGATGACGGCGTCCGCGCCGATGACGAGCTTCTTGCGGTCCAGCCGGTCCGCCCAGACGCCCCCGAAGACCGACACGACGGCCTGCGGCAGGAAGCCGACGACGGACGAGATCGCGAGGACGCCACCGGACTGCGTCGTGAGCGTCAGGTGCCACATCACGGCGTACTGCACGAGCATCGAGCCGAACAGCGACACCGTCTGACCCGACAGGAAGAGGGTCACGTCCCGACGCCACGTCTGGCGGTCGGGGACGTCCGGGTCCGCCGGTGTCGATGGTGCCCCGACGGTGGGCGGGCCGTCCGGTTCACCGACGGCGGGCCGGCCGTCCGGTGCGCCGACGACGGGCGGGCCGCTCGGCGGGGGTGAGGTCACGGCCCCATCCTGCGGCCCGCGGGACGTCCCGGGGAACCGCATCGCGCCGGCCCGACGGCCGAGGCGGGCATCCCGCACCCCCTCACCGGGAGCTCAGCACCGCCCACCCGTGCGGTGCCAGCTCGACCCGGGCGTGCGACCCGGCGTCGCGCAGGGTTCCCGTGCCCGCCTCGACCGCGGACCCGCCCGGGACCTCGAGCGTCGCCGCCGCGTCGTCCAGGTTGAGCGCCACGAGGAGCGCCTCCCCCGCCCCGGCCACGCGGTAGACCAGGTGCGGGTTGGCCGTCGTGAGCACCTCCGCGGACGCACGGTGCAGCCACGGGTGCCGGCGGCGCAGCGCGATGAGCTCGCGGTGCAGCGCGTGGACCGCTCCGCCCCGACCCTCGGCGTCCGCCGGGTCGGCCGGGAACTGCGGCCGGACGGCGTCGTCGCCCCCGGCCCGGTCCTCCTTGACGCCCCGCCAGCCCAGCTCGTCGCCCGCGTACACGGTCGGCGTGCCGCCGAGCGTCATGAGCAGGACGACGGCGTGCGCCAGGTGCCGCTCGTCGGCGAGCCGGCTCGCGATGCGCGTGACGTCGTGGTTGCCGACGAACGTCAACGGCGCGAAGTGCTCGAGGAACCCGTCGTGCCGCTGGAGCGCCCACGCGAGCTCGAAGAAGTTGACGTCGTTGAGGGAGCTCCAGATCGCCTTCCACAGCTCGTACTGGGTGACCGCGTCGAACCCGGCCTCCTCGACGGCCGCGACGTAGTCCCCGTGGAGCACCTCGCCGAACACGTACGCGTCGGGGTGCTCCGCGCGCACCCGCGGCAGCACCTGCGCCCAGAACGACGTCGGCACCGCGTACGCCGCGTCCAGCCGCCAGCCGTCGATCCCGCGGGCGAGCCAGTGGTTCATCACGGCGACCACGTGGTCGACCACGACCGGGTCCTCGTGGTCGAGGGTCACGAGCGCGTGGTGCCCCTCGAAGTCGACGTAGTCCGGCTCGGTCCCCGCGGTGGCACCCTCCGGCCACGTGAGGCGGAACCAGCGGTCGGACTCGCCCGGCCCGTCCCGCAGCACCGCCTGGAACGGACCGAACCCGCGCCCGACGTGGTTGAAGACCCCGTCGAGCGTGACGCGCAGCCCACGCGCGTGCGCCGCCGCCACGAGGGCGAGGAGGTCCTCCTCGGTGCCGAGGCGAGGGTCGACGGCGAAGTGGTCGACTGTGTCGTACCCGTGGGTCTCGGACGCGAACACCGGGCCGAGCGCGATCCCCGACAGGCCGAGCTCGACCACGTGGTCGAGCCACGCCGCGAGGTGCGGGAGCCGGCTGGTCGGCGGACCCGCGATCGCCGCCTTCTCCGCCCCCACGAACCCCAGCGGGTAGACGTGCCACCAGAGCGCGTGCTCCACCCAGCCCGGCATCTGCAGACCTCCAGCGTCACGGCCCGACGACGTCGCACCGACGTCGTCCGCGCGCGGTGCGGGGCCGTCGTCGAACGTACCCGGGTGCGAGGGAGCGGGAGAGTCGGGCGAGGGACCGACGTCCTGTGTCGGAATACCCTGGGGGGGTACCGTGTTGCTCGGACGAGACCCCGGGAGGACCCATGGCCGGCTACAGCGGCACGAAGGACGACTACCTCAAGCGCCTGCGCCGGATCGAGGGCCAGGTGCGCGGCATCGCCCGCATGGTCGACGAGGACGAGTACTGCATCGACATCCTCACCCAGGTCTCTGCGGTCACCAAGGCCCTGCAGGCCGTCAGCCTCGGCCTGGTCGAGGACCACCTCGGGCACTGCGTCGTCGACGCGGCGCGCGAGTCCGACGAGGCCGGGGGGGCGAAGGTCCGCGAGGCCGCCGACGCCATCGCCCGCCTCGTCCGGAGCTGAGCGTCAGTACGACCAGCACGAGCACCAGCACCAGCACCAGCAGGGAGCACCACCCACCCCGGCCGCACCGGCGGCCGACAGCGAGAGGAACACCCATGAGCACCACCACCGTCGAGATCGGCGTCCAGGGCATGACGTGCGGGCACTGCGTGCGCTCCGTCGACGAGGAGCTGCGCTCGCTGCCGGGCGTCACCGACGTCCAGGTCGAGCTCGTCAACGGGGCGACCTCGCAGGTGCGCATCACGTCGACCGAGCCGCTGACGGACGAGGCCATCGCCGAGGCGGTCACCGAGGCCGGCTACGCGGTGGCGCCTCCCCGGTCGCTCCTCTGAGCCGGACCCCCGCATGACGTCGCCGGTCGCGTGAGCCCCAC